>NZ_JBFRDB010000014.1:0-194049 GCF_052113365.1 Arthrobacter sp. YAF17
CGGTAGGACTCGGCCAGGTGCTTCGTCACCGCCTTGCGCTCACCCATCGTCAATCCCATCCCTCAAGGATGTCCGCGGCCAACGTCCCGGAGCTTTTCCCATGAGGCAACGTATCCGGCTACGCGGAGGTTTTTTATGAGTCAACGCGGATGCTTGTGATGTGCCTGCCGCCCCACTAGCCTAGGACCTACTTCGTGGCGTGCGTCACGTGACCTGGGAGCAGCAGGCAGGGTTGTAATGAGCTGGCGTCAACAGACGTCGGCTCTTTTTTGTGGGCCGGCGGAGAAGGAAACGGACGCGAAATGCGTACGAAATTTCTATGTGGCATTTTGGCTCCACCTACCGGAAGTTGGGAACCGCACCATGAGCAGCAGGATTGTCCTCGGACAGAACCAGTACGGTAAAGCCGAAGTCCGCGTCGTCAAGATCACCCGCGACACCGAGCGCCACGAGATCGACGACCTCAACGTCACCTCGCAGCTCCGCGGCGACTTCGCCGCAGCCCATCTTGACGGCGACAACAGCCACGTGGTGGCAACCGACACCCAGAAGAACACCATCTACGCGTTCGCCCGCGAGGGCATCGGCTCCCCGGAGGCCTTCCTGCTTCGGCTCGGAGAGCACTTCACGTCCAGCTTCGACTGGGTGACCGGCGGCCGCTGGGAGGCCGAGTCCTACCGCTGGGACCGCATCCAGGCCCACGGCGCGCCCCACGACCACTCCTTCGTGCGCAACGGCCAGGAGGTGCGGACCGCGGTGTTGGTCCGCGACGGCGCCGAACGGCACCTGCTCTCGGGCCTCAAGGACCTCACCGTCCTCAAGTCCACACAGTCCGGCTTCACCGGCTACCCGAAGGACAGGTACACCACCCTGCCGGAGACCACTGACCGGATCCTTGCTACGGAGGTCTCCGCCCGCTGGCGCTACCGGACGGGTACGGATTTCGGTTCCGTCGATTTCAACCAGGGCTACGAGGACATCAAAGCCCTGCTGCTGGAAGGCTTCACCGAGAAGTACTCCCACGCCCTGCAGCAGACCCTGTTCGACATGGGCGCGAAGGTCCTCGACGCACACCCCGGGATCGACGAAATCAGGTTCTCGATGCCCAACAAGCACCATTTCCTCGTGGACCTCTCGCCGTTTGGCCTCGACAACCCCAACGAGGTCTTCTTCGCCGCCGACCGCCCGTACGGCCTGATCGAGGCGGCCGTGCAGCGCGACGACGCCGCACCGGCCGACGCAGCCTGGGCCGGGATTGCCGGCTTCTGCTAGCGCCCGCCGCAGTCACGATCGGCAATGGGCCGCCGGAATCCTGCCCCGGGAGGCTAGTGTGTTCGCCAAGACCGACCCGGATCGCTGCCCGGATTCCCGTCCCCTGATTCACCGAAGAAGAAGGACCACCATGGCTCTCACAGTTTCAGCCCACCGCCCCGTAGACCGCGCCGGGGAGATCCTCACTCCCGAGGCGCTGGCCTTCATCGAGGAACTGCACCTGCGTTTCGCCGCAACCCGCGGGGAGCTGCTCAAGGCCCGCGCGGCCAAGCGCGAGGACGTGGCCCGCACCGGGCGGCTCGATTTCCTGCCGGAGACCCGCGACATCCGCGAAGCTGACTGGTCAGTGGCCGCCGCCCCGTCGGCCCTGCAGGACCGACGGGTGGAAATGACGGGCCCGGCCGCGCCGGCCAAGATGGCGATCAACGCCCTGAACTCCGGGGCGAAGGTCTGGCTGGCCGACCTCGAGGACGCCAGCACCCCCACCTGGCCCAACGTGGTCGAATCGATCCTGAACCTCGGCGACGCCGCTGCGGGCACTCTGGCCTACACCTCCCCTGAAGGCAAGGAATACAAGCTCCGGACCGACGCCCCCCTCGCCGTCGTCGTGGCCCGCCCGCGCGGCTGGCACCTGAGCGAACGGCACTTGCTGATCGACGGCGAACGCACCGTGGGCGCCCTGGTGGACTTCGGCCTGCACTTCTTCCACACCGCCAAGCAGCTGCTGCAGAACGGCGAGGGCCCCTACTACTACCTGCCCAAGATGGAGAGCCACCTCGAGGCCCGGCTCTGGAACGAGGTCTTCGTGTTCGCCCAGGACTACGTCGGCATCCCGCAGGGCAGCATCCGTGCCACGGTCCTGATCGAGACCATCCCGGCGGCGTTCGAAATGGACGAGATCCTCTACGAACTCCGCGACCACGCCTCCGGACTGAACGCCGGGCGCTGGGACTACCTGTTCAGCATCATCAAGTATTTCCGCGACGCCGGTCCGAGCTTTGTGCTCCCGGACCGCGCCACCGTGGCCATGACCGCGCCGTTTATGCGCGCCTATACCGAGCTGCTGGTCAAGACCTGCCACCACCGCGGCGCCTTCGCCATGGGCGGCATGGCGGCCGTCATCCCCAACCGCCGCGAACCCGAGGTGACGGCCCAGGCCTTCGAGAAGGTGCGGGCGGACAAGACCCGTGAGGCGAACGACGGTTTTGACGGGTCCTGGGTGGCCCACCCCGACCTGGTGCCGGTCTGCCGGGACGTATTCGACGCCGTCCTCGGCGAACGCCCGAACCAGCTGGAGAGGCAGCGCCCGGAAGTCTCGGTCACCCCGGACCAGCTCCTGGACATCGCCTCCGCGAACGGAACGGTCACCGAGGCAGGCCTGCGCCTGAACCTCTACGTCGCCGTCGCCTACACCGCGGTGTGGATCTCCGGCAACGGCGCCGTCGCCATCCACAACCTGATGGAGGACGCGGCGACGGCGGAGATCTCCCGCTCGCAGGTCTGGCAGCAGATCCGCAACAACGTGGTCCTCGCCGACACCGGCCGGACCGTGACCCGGGAGCTGGTAGCCGGGATCCTGGCCGAGGAAACCGAGAAGCTCCGGGGCGAGGTGGGCGAGGACGCTTTCGCGAAGCACTACCAGCCCGCCAGCAAGCTCATCGGCGACATCTGCCTCTCCGAGGACTACACGGACTTCCTCACGACGCCTGCCTACGAACTGGTGGACTAAGCCCGTGGCTGCGCCCCCCTCCGGTCCGCCGGCTGCGCTCCCCTCCGGGGCTCTCTCCGGCGCCGACCTGGACAGGATCGACGCCCAGCTCGCGGCCACGGACCTGCTGCTGGAGCGCAACTACCCCGGCGACGACGGCACCCGCCAGCCGGTCCACACCGTCTACGTCTCCGCCGACCGCTTCACTCCCGGCTTCGCCGCGGACTGGGGCGCCCAGGCCCAGGCCGCCGCCGACGCCCACGGCGGGCTGGAACGGCTCGGCACACTGCTCGGCCAGGACCCCGCCCTGGCCGCCGCCGTCGCATCCCGTGTGGCGGAGAAGCTCCTCAGCGAGCCGATCGAGGATCTCCGGCTGGACTTCGAAGACGGCTACGGGGACCGGGGTGACGACGTCGAGGACGCCGACGCCGTCGCTGCCGCGGCCGCCGCGGCCGCCGCTGTGGCGGACGGCAGCGCCCCGCCGTTCATCGGGATCCGGTTCAAGTGCTTCGAGGCGGCCACCCGTGCCCGCGGGCTGCGCACCCTGGACCTGTTCGTCTCCGGCCTGGCCGCCGCGGGCGAGCTCCCGGAGGGGCTGGTCCTCACCCTGCCCAAGGTCACCACCGTGGCCCAGGTGCAGGCGATGGACTACGCCGTGTCCCGGCTGGAGGAGGCCCACTCGCTGCCCGCCGGCCGCCTGCGGTTTGAAGTCCAGGTGGAAACGCCGCAGCTGATCCTGGGCCCGGACGGCACCTCCCCGGTAGCGCAGCTGCCGCACGCTGTCCCGGGCCGGATCAGCGCCCTGCACTACGGCACCTACGACTACTCGGCCTCCCTGCAGATCTCCGCCGAATACCAGTCGATGGAACACCCGGCGGCGGACCACGCCAAAGAGGTGATGCAGCTTGCTGTGGCCGGAACCGGCATCCGGCTCTCCGACGGGTCCAGCAATGTCATGCCCGTCGGCGACGGCGTGCAGGACGCCTGGCGGCTCCACGGCCGGCTGGTCCGCCGGTCACTGGAGCGCGGCTACTACCAGGGCTGGGACCTCCATCCCGCCCAGCTGCCGAGCCGCTTCGCCGCCACCTACGCCTTCTACCGGCAGGGCCTTCCGGCCGCCGCCGCACGGCTCCGCAACTATGTGGAGCGCACCGAGGGCGGGGTGATGGACGAGCCCGCCACGGCCCGGGCATTGGCCGCCTTTGTGCTGCGCGGCATCCAATGCGGCGCAACGAGCGCCGCGGAAGTCCTTGAGCTGACAGGTCTCAGCCTGCCCCGGCTGACGGGCCTGGCACACCCCCGGCTGGCGCAGCCGTCAGCCTCCCCACCCACTGACCGCAACCACTGACCTCAACCAGGAGTGAGCCCATGAGCAGCTACTTTTCCCCCGAGGGCGGCCTGCCGCCGCAGACCCAGCTCCTCACCGACCGTGCCGTGGTCAAGGAGGCCTACACGGTCATCCCCAAGGGCGTGCTGCGCGACATCGTCACGTCCAACCTGCCCGGCTGGACCAAAACCCGGTCCTGGATCATCGCACGCCCCATCGCCGGCTTCGCCACGACCTTCTCGCAGCTGATCGTGGAAGTCGCGCCGGGCGGCGGCAGTGACAAGCCCGAGGCGGAGGCCGGCGTCGAAGGCGTCATTTTCCTCACCAAAGGCGAACTGACCCTGACGCTCGACGGCGAGCGCCACCGCCTGGAGCCCGGCGGCTACGCCTACCTCGCCGCGGGCTCGGACTGGAAGGTGTCCAACGACGGGGCCGGGGAGGCTGCCAGTTTCCAGTGGATCCGCAAGGCCTATGAGCCGCTGGACGGCTTCGCGGCGAAGTCCTTCGTAACCCGGGACCAGGACGTGGAGCCGCGGCCCATGCCCGGCACGAACGGCGCCTGGGCCACCACCCGGTTCGTGGACCCGGACGATCTGGCCCATGACATGCACGTCAACATCGTCACGTTCCAGCCCGGCGGGTCGATCCCCTTCGCCGAGACGCACGTGATGGAACACGGGCTCTTTGTCCTGGAGGGCAAAGGCGTCTACCGGCTCAACGACGACTGGGTGGAAGTCGAGGCCGGCGACTTCATGTGGCTCCGCGCGTTCTGCCCGCAGGCCTGCTACGCCGGCGGACCGGGCCCGTTCCGCTACCTGCTCTACAAAGACGTCAACCGGCAGGTCCGGCTTACCTAGACACGGCTTGCTAGCCTGAGGCTGTGAAGTACGAGTCCCTGTGGATCGGAATGCTCGTTGGCGCGGCCCTCGGCCTGGTCATCGGCGTGGTCAGCGCCGACAAGCCCTTCACGGGCCTGCTGATCGGCGTGGGCATCGGGGCACTGGTTGGCCTGGCAGCCCGGAAGGACCCCACGAAGGGCTAGGAAGATCCCTGCGCACCAGAAAGGAACACCATGGCGTACTCCGTGAACTGCACCATCCTGCTGACCGAACTGCCGCTCCTGGAACGGCCCGCCGCGGCGAAGGCGGCCGGCTTTGACGCCGTCGAGTTCTGGTGGCCCTTCGCAAGCTCCGTCCCCGGCGACGCCGAGCTCACACGCTTCGAGCGGGCGATTACTGACGCGGGCGTCCAGCTCACCGGCCTGAACTTCAACGCCGGCGACATGCCCGCCGGCGACCGCGGCCTGGTCTCCTGGGCGGGCCGCTCCGCCGAATTCAGGGACAACATCGACGTCGTGGCCGGCATCGGCGGGCGGCTCGGCTGCAGCTCGTTCAATGCCCTCTATGGCAACCGGCAGGACGGGCACACCCCCGAAGCCCAGGACGAGCTGGCGGTCCAGAACCTCGCAGCCGCGGCCGCCGCCGTCGCCCGCATCGGCGGAACCGTGCTGCTCGAACCGGTCAGCGGCGCCCCGCGCTACCCGCTCCTGACCGCCGACGACGCCCTCCGGGTCATTTCCCGGGTGAAGGAGGACACCGGCGCGGAGAACATCAAGCTCCTTGCCGACTTCTATCACCTGTCCGTCAACGGGGAGGACGTCTCCGCCGTCATCGACCAGCACGCCCGCGACTTCGGGCACATCCAGATCGCCGACAGCCCCGGCCGCGGGGCTCCCGGCACCGGCGGGCTTCCCCTGGACGACTGGATCGCCCGCAGCCGCCAGCTCGGCTACGAGGGCTACATCGGCCTCGAGTACAAGGAACCGGCAGCAACCGCGTTCGACTGGGCCCTCCGCCAGCCGGCCCGGTGACCGCACCGCGGCCGCCGCCGCCGTCGCCGTCGCCCGTCAGGGGCACTTCGACACGGACGCGCCGGCCGCCGTCGCAAATTACGACGCCGACTCCCCCAATGCGCCCCTCAACGGTTCGCCGGCACATCCTCTGGGGAAGCCCGCAAGCAAGGTAGACACAGTAAGCAAGGAGAGCCTGAATGCCTGAAGGAACCTTCGACCTCGTCATCCGCGGGCAGCGCGTCCTGACGGCGGCGGGGACCTCGCCGTGCGAGGTGGGGGTGCGCGGCGGGAAGGTCGCCGCCATCGAGCCGCTCGGCGTCGGGCTCTCCGGGACGGAAGTCATTGAGCTAGCGGACGACGAAACCCTGCTCCCGGGTCTGGTGGACACCCACGTCCATGTCAACGAACCGGGCCGCACCGAGTGGGAGGGCTTTGCCTCCGCGACCCGGGCGGCGGCGGCCGGCGGCGTGACCACCATCATCGACATGCCGCTGAACAGCATCCCGCCCACCACCACGGTGGACGGCCTCAACCGCAAGCGCGGGGTGGCCGAGGGGCAGGTGTTCGTTGACGTCGGGTTCTGGGGCGGAGCGGTGCCCGGCAACAAGGCGGACCTGCGCGCACTTCACGACGAGGGCGTCTTCGGTTTCAAGTGTTTCCTGCTGCCGTCCGGCGTGGACGAATTCCCGCACCTGGACGCCGAAGAGCTGGAAGAGGACCTCGCCGAGCTCAGGTCCTTCGATTCGCTTATGATCGTTCATGCCGAGGACCCCCAGGCGATCGAACATGCCCCGCACCAGGGCGGCGGCCAGTACGCGGCGTTCCTCGCGTCCCGCCCCCGCGGCGCGGAGAACAAGGCCATCGCCGAGGTGATCGAACGGGCCCGCTGGACCGGCGCCCGCGCCCACATCGTGCACCTGTCCTCCTCGGACGCCCTGCCCATGATCGCCAGCGCCAAGCGCGACGGCGTCCGTCTCACCGTGGAGACGTGCCCGCACTACTTGACCCTGATGGCCGAGGAAATCCCCGACGGAGCCACCGCCTACAAGTGCTGCCCGCCGATCCGCGAGGCCGCCAACCGGGAACTGCTGTGGAAGGGTTTGGCGGACGGGACGATCGACTGCATCGTCTCCGACCACTCCCCGTCCACCCTGGACCTCAAGGACCTGGAAAACGGCGACTTCGCCGTGGCCTGGGGCGGGGTTTCCTCGCTCCAGCTGGGCCTGTCGCTGGTCTGGACGGAGGCACGGCACCGCGGCATTCCGCTGGAACAGGTGGTGTCCTGGATGGCCCGCCGGCCCGCCGAACTCGCCAGGCTGGCCACGAAGGGCCAGCTCGCCCTGGGCTTCGACGCCGATTTCTCGATCTTCGCGCCCGAGGATTCTTTCGTGGTGGACGCCGCCAAGCTCAGGCACAAGAACCCCATCACCCCCTACGACGGCAAGACCCTGTCCGGGGTGGTCCGCCGGACCTTCCTTCGCGGCCGTGAAATCGACGGCCGCACCCCCCGCGGACAACTGCTCCGCAGGGGAGGAGGAGCTGTCCCGCCGGGAGGTGCGCCCGCAGCCCAGGCAGAGGTGCGCGGTCCGGCGGAATACAGCCTCTGAACCGGTGGTTGTTTAACGACAGACCGCTTAGTCCGCAGACACCAGCAACAGACCCCGAAGGAACGCCATGAGCCCCAACACCCCCATCAAGCTCCAGCCCGGAACGCCTGCCCCGGAGTTCACCCTTCCGGACGCCGCCGGGCAGAAGGTGTCACTAGCCGACTACCGCGGCAAGAACGTCATTGTGTACTTCTACCCGCAGGCTGCCACCCCGGGTTGCACCACCGAGGCCTGCGATTTCCGCGACAGCCTGGCCTCCCTGCAGGGGTCCGGCTATGAGGTGCTCGGCATCTCCCCGGACGCCCCGGAGGCCCTTGCCGAGTTTACGGGCGACTTCGCACTGACCTTCCCGCTGCTCGCCGACGAGGACCACGCCGTGGCACTGGCCTACGGCGCGTGGGGCGAGAAGCTGGTCAACGGCGAAGTCACCGAGGGGATCGTCCGCTCCACCGTCGTCGTTGACCCCGAGGGCAGCGTCCGGCTGACCCAGTACCAGGTCAAAGCGCAGGGGCACGTCGCCGCACTTAAGGACGCGCTCGGCGTCTAGGCTCTCGCGTCGTACCGGCGCACTGGGTAGGCTCGGTCCAAACAGCGCCGGCAACGGCCTACGCGAAGGCGGACACGTGGCAACTGGAACAAAGCAGGATCCCTGGGTGCTCAAGACAGCCCCCGGAACGTCCGAGTACACCATGTACCGGGACGAGGAGTCCGATCCCGCCGCCCTCGTATGCCAGGTCGGCTCCACGACGCTGAAGTATCACCTCCGGGCCGTTGAGGACCTTCAGCTGTGGCTGATGGAGCGGGTCGATTGGGTGCCGCTGGGTGCCGCCGACGAGAACAAGCCAGCCGCCGAAGGAACCGTCGAAGCATGGGGGCGGGATCCGGAGAACCCCGTGGGCGGCTGGTACGGGCTGCGGAAGGGCTACCGCGGCCGGTTCGGCATGTACCTTCCGCCGTTGTTGGAAGCGCTGGGCCTGGTTGAGCTCACGCACGACAAGCGCAACAACTCCGTCCGCGCCATCATCGCCGACGCCTCAGGCCCCGCTATCCCTGCCTGACCGGGGGCGGCCCGCCGGCGTTTCCGCGGCGTTTTCGGACAAGCGCACCGGGGATCCAAGGCGCGGCGGTCCGAAATCGTAGCGTCCGTCAGAAAACGGCGAAGCGGCCTACACCCGGGTCCCCGCCACGATGGTGGCCGTGGAGCGGAGCCGGATGGCGCCGTCGTGCTCGTAGCGGCCCAGCAGCTGGAAGATATCGGAGCGGATCAGCTCCCGGGATTCCCTGTCCGCCCGCGCCAAGCCCACGGCCACGGTGGTCGCAATGTCGGTCATGAACTCCCAGTAGAGCTCGGGTGACGCCTTGACCAGGTCCGTGCTGACCTTCCGCTCGCTGACGTCGACCAGTCCGGCCTCGCGGAAGAGCCGGCCCATGAACCCCTGCGCCGCGCAGCGGAACAGCCCCGGCGTGCCCGGCGGCGGCGGGGGCAGTTCGGTGTGGCGGGCGATCGTGCCGAGGATCAGGCTGGCCCACGGGTTCTCGGCGGCGCGGCCCCAGACGGCGGCGCTGATCCGGGCGCCCGGCTTGGCCACGCGCACCATTTCGCCCACAGCCGGGGTCATCCTGGGGAAGAACATAAAGCCGAAGCGGCAGAGGACGGCGTCGAAGGATCCGTCCTCGAACGGCAGGGAAGCGGCGTCTCCGACGGCGGTGTGCACGTTGGCCACGCCGCGGGCTGCTGCCTTCTCGGAGGCCACCCGCAGCATTCCCGCCGACAGATCCAGCAGGGCGACGCTTCCGCGCGGAACGAGGGCGGCGGCGGTGAGGCCCGGTTCGCCGGTTCCGGCAGCGACGTCGAGGACCACGGAATCCGGGCGGAGCCCCGCCTCCCGGATGACGGCGTCGCCGAAAGGGGCGTGCCAGCCGAGGATTTCCGCGTCCCATTTGCGCCAGCCGGCGGAGAACTCGTCCCAGGTGCTGCGCTGCTGGTCCCTGATCTGCTCCGCTGAGGCTGACATGGCGCTCCTAGGCTGTTCCGTGCCCTCCCCCACCCCTTAGTGTGCGCCCCTGCACCGGGCCGTAGCAATGGCTCCCGGGGCAGTAGGCTTAAGACCATGGCTACCCCCGAAAACCCCGGCACCCCCAGCGAGCAGCACGTCCCCGAACGGCGCGAAATCACCGTGCGCCGGGCGCCGAAGTACGTGCCGTTCCTGGTCCTGGGCGGACTGCTGGGCTTTGGCGTGGCCGCCTTCCTCGCCTACGGCCTCCCCGGCGATGAGGCCTACGATGCCAGCGCGGTGTTCGGCTTCTTTATGATCATGTGCGGCGCCGGCGGCGTCATTCTGGGCGGCACCGTCGCACTCATCCTGGACCGGTTGAGCGTCCGGCGGGCCAAGCACGCCGTCGTCGAGTCCGTCCCGGATTCCGTTCCCGACAACGGGGAGCAGCAGGGCGCCTGAGCGGCCGCAGGTCATAAACCGGCCGCCGGGAAAGTCCTACCGCACAACGTGAGATAATCAACCAGTGGCACGCGGCGATGGAAAACTTTCTCATGACCTTCTCTCTGGCGAAAAAGGCCCCCAGGACGCATGTGGCGTCTTCGGGGTCTGGGCTCCCGGCGAAGAGGTCGCAAAACTCACCTATTACGGGCTGTACGCACTGCAGCACCGGGGTCAGGAGTCTGCTGGCATAGCGACCAGCGACGGCCAGCGGATCAACGTCTACAAGGACATGGGACTCGTATCCCAGGTCTTCGACGAGACCACGCTGAACACCCTGACCGGGCACTTGGCCGTCGGCCACTGCCGTTACTCCACCACCGGCGCCAGCCACTGGGCCAACGCGCAGCCCACTCTGGGCGCGACGGCGACCGGCACCGTGGCCCTGGCCCACAACGGCAACCTGACCAACACCGCCGAGCTCAAAGCCATGATCGAGGACCGCAACGGCGGCCAGCTCAGCGGCGAAATGAAGCAGGGCAACACCTCGGACACGGCCCTCGTCACCGCCCTGCTGGAGGGCGAAGAGGGCAAGTCGCTCGAAGAGACCGCGATGGAACTGCTGCCCAAGATCAAGGGCGGCTTCTGCTTCGTCTTTATGGATGAAGGCACCCTCTACGCGGCCCGCGACACGTACGGGATCCGCCCGCTCTGCCTGGGCCGGCTGGAACGCGGCTGGGTGGTCGCCTCCGAGCAGTCCGCCCTCGCCACGGTCGGCGCCAGCTTCATCCGCGAAATCGAGCCCGGCGAGTTCATCGCGATCGACGAGGACGGCGTCCGCTCCCAGCGCTTCGCGGAGGCGACGCCGGCCGGCTGCGTCTTCGAATACGTCTACCTCGCACGCCCGGACGCCTCCATCGCGGGCCGCTCCGTGTACGAGTCCCGCGTGGAAATGGGCCGCCAGCTGGCCCGCGAAAACACCCAGGAAGCGGACATCGTCATCCCGGTGCCGGAGTCCGGCACCCCCGCGGCCGTGGGCTACGCCGAGGAATCCGGCATCCCCTTCGCGCACGGCTTCGTCAAGAACTCCTACGTGGGCCGCACGTTTATCCAGCCCTCGCAGACGCTGCGCCAGCTCGGCATCCGGCTCAAGCTCAACGCCCTCGAATCCGTGATCCGCGGCAAGCGTGTGGTGGTCGTGGATGACTCGATCGTCCGCGGCAACACCCAGCGCGCGATCGTGCGGATGCTCCGCGAGGCCGGCGCCGCAAGCGTCCACATCAAGATTTCCTCCCCGCCGGTCAAGTGGCCCTGCTTCTACGGCATCGACTTCGCCTCCCGGGCGGAACTGATCGCCAACGGCGCCACGATCGATGAAATCACCCAGGCCATCGGCGCTGACTCGCTGGCCTACATCTCCGAAGACGGCATGATCGAAGCCACCCGGCAGCCGCGCGAACGCCTGTGCACCGCCTGCTTCACGGGCAAGTACCCGATCGAACTTCCGGCCGCCGACAAGCTGGGCAAGAACCTGCTGGAGCGCCCCGACTCCGTCGGACAGCCTGTCGGACTCCCCGCCGCCGGCGCTCCTGCCGGATCCGCCACGGGTGCTGCCGACGTCGATCCCGCCGTCGCCGACGATGAGGACCCCGCCGAGAAGGCCGGGGCCACGGGCTGCGATCCGGGACCGGACGCCGAATTTGAAGAACTGCTCACCGATGCCGACCGCGTCACCTCAGCCGACAAGAAAGAGCCAGTATGACTTCCGCCTCCCCGGCCGCTGACATGAATGCCGCCCAGAACGCCGTCGGCATCACCTACGCCTCCGCCGGCGTCGACGTCGAAGCGGGCGACCGCGCCGTTGAACTGATGAAGGGCGCCATCAAGGCGACCCACAACTCCTCGGTGATCGGCGGCGTCGGCGGCTTCGCGGGCCTGTACGACGTCTCGAAGCTGCTCACGTACAAGCGCCCGCTGCTGGCCACGTCCACGGACGGTGTGGGCACCAAGGTCGCCATCGCGCAGGCCATGGACATTCACGACACCATCGGCTTCGACCTCGTCGGCATGGTGGTCGATGACATCGTCGTCGTGGGCGCCGAGCCGCTGTACATGACCGACTACATCGCGTGCGGCAAGGTTGTCCCGGAGCGCATCGCGGACATCGTCCGCGGCATCGCGGCCGCCTGCTCCGTCGCCGGCACCGCCCTGGTGGGCGGCGAAACCGCGGAGCACCCGGGCCTGCTGGGCGAGCACGAGTACGACGTCGCCGGCGCCGCCACCGGTGTTGTCGAAGCCGCCGACCTGCTGGGCCCGGACCGCGTCCGCGCCGGCGACGTCGTGATCGGCATGGCTTCCTCCGGACTGCACTCCAACGGCTACTCCCTGGTCCGCCGCGTCATCAACCACGCCGGCTGGGCCCTGGACCGCCACGTCTCCGAATTCAGCCGCACGCTGGGCGAGGAACTCCTGGAGCCGACCCGCGTCTATGCTGCCGATTGCCTGGACCTGGCCCGCACCTTCCCGGTGAACGGCTCCGCCGCCGGCCAGGCCGTGCATGGCTTCAGCCACGTCACCGGCGGCGGTCTCGCCGCCAACCTGGCCCGCGTCCTGCCGCAGGGCCTGGTGGCCACCGTGGACCGCGCCACCTGGCAGCTCCCCGCCATCTTCCGGCTCGTCGCCGAGCTGGGCAACGTCCCGCTGGCCGATCTGGAGCGCACGCTGAACCTCGGCGTCGGCATGGTCGCGATCGTCTCCCCCGAAGCCGCCGACGCCGCCGTGAACCGCCTCAACGAGCGCGGACTGCCGGCCTGGGTCATGGGCACCGTGGAGGCGGACTCGGACTCGATCGTCAAGACCGGCCCGGACTACGTGCAGGGCGCCAAGGGCGTCGACGGCGGTGCCGTCCGGCTGGTCAACGCCTACGCCTAAACCCCCAAGCACTAACATCGAGTGCTCTATAACCGCCGTTTAGAACGTCCAAAACGGCGGTTATAGAGCACTCGATGCGTGTCTAAACCTCCAGCAGGCTGAACACGCCGCCCTGCGGGTCCTCGAGGGTGGCGATGGTGCCGGCTTCCTCCACCTCGTCCGGTTCGATCAGGACCGTGCCGCCGGCGGCTACGGCCGCTGCGACCGCCTCGGGGACGCTGGATACCCCGAAGTACACCTGCCACCCCGGCTTGAGCGTGCCTTCCGCGTCCGCGGGGACGGCGGCGATCCCGGCCACCTCGGCGCCGTCCACCATCAGCGTGGTGTACTTGCCGCCGTCGTCCTGCGGGTATTCGGTCACGTCGTGCCCGAACAGCTGCTGGAAGAATCCGACGGCGGACTGCGGCTCGGGCGTCAGGAGTTCGGCCCAGGTCAGGGCCCCGGGTCCACCGCCGCGGGTGGTGCCGAGGTGGCTTCCGGCCTGCCAGGCGCCGGTGGTGCCGCCTCCGGGCGGGGCGAAGAAGACCATCACACCGGTTTCGCCCACTGCCTCCGGACCAAACTCGAGGGTACCCCCTGCGTGGCCGAGGCCGGCGGCGAGCTCCGCGGCGTCGGGGGATGCGAAGTACACGTTCCACTGCGGCGCGGCCCCGGCGGCATCCTGCTGCGGGTTCTGCGGCGCGATGACGGTGACCAGGTCGTCGCCCAGGAACGCCTGCGCGTAGCTGCGCCCGTCCGGGGTGGGCAGGTCCTCGAAGCGCCAGCCGAACACCGCGGCATAGAAGGCTTTGGCCGCCACGACATCGCTCGTCTGGAGGTCCGTCCAGCAGACCTCGCCTTCGGTGAATCCCGTGCGCATGGTCATGGCAATCCTTTCGGAAATTTGTGGTGCGGGCCGGGTGGTGCCGGCAGCTTCAACCTAGCCTGAGGCTCAGGCCTGGACAACTGCGCGGACACTCCGCGGCGCATGGCCGGGCGGAGTAGCCGGGCAGCAGAAAACCCGCCGTCCACGCCCGAACTGGGAGTGGCCGGCGGGCCTGAAATCACGTGGTCGGCAATCCGCGAGCGGAACAGCATGCCGGAAAGAAGTGTCGACTAACCTATCCGACGGGAATCTACCTCGTCGTCGTCCTCTTCCACATCGTCCGCGTACTTATCCACATAAGCCGAATAATCCGGCTCAACGGGCTCACTCGAGAAACGACTCGGTGCACGACCCTCAGAGCTCTTGAGCTCACGCTGAAGCGCAGAGTAGTCAGTGTTCGGGGAATAGTACTTAATATCCCGAGCCTGCTTGGTAGCTTTTGCCTTTTGACGGCCGCGCCCCATGGCGTGACCCCCTTTTGTACTCGGACCGGAGGTGGTCACCATTGGCGATCGGTGAGGCCCCGGAATGTTTGGTCAATTTGTCGTACACCTAGATTACATGCTTTCTGCCGCAACTGCTCCCCGGGACGGCCGCTGTGGACACTGTTGCCCGCGCCGCAGCCCCGGACGGCGCCCCGGCGGCATGCGGCCCGCGCGGCATCTTAGATAGAGTTCCGTAGTGGACTTCCGGAAACGGGTCCTTGCGCCGGGCGTCCAGCCGCGGCAAAGACGCACGAAAGTGGTGAATTATCAGTGACCGAAGAGAACGAAAGGCCCGGCGGCGCCGGCATGCCTGGGGTTCCCCCTGCCGGCGGACCCGGCGGACGGTCTGCCCCCGCCGTATCGTCTGCCGTGCCCCCGAAGCCCTCGACGCCGCCGACCTCCGCAACGCCGGTTGTCCCGCAGGCCGCTCCCGCCGAGCCCCCGGTTGCGCAGCCCGTTGAGCAGCCCGCGGCCCCGACCGCACCGCCGCCCGTCCGCCCCTTCGTGCCGCCCGTCAGCCGGCCCGACGCCGGGCAGCCCCGCTCCCGGCGTTCCGGCAGTGCCCAGGTCGCTCCGGGAGCCGCAGGCAGCGCCCTCGCAGGGGCTGGCAAGGCGGCATCGGAGAAGGCCTCGCAGCTCGGCGGATGGCTACGCCGCCAGAGTCCGGCCCGGCTCGGCGCCGCGGTGACCGCCGTCGTCGTTATGGGACTGCTGATCTGGTGGCTGACATCACTCGGCGGCAGCAAACAGACAGTCGCGGATACCTCCTCCGCCCCCGCCGGGACCGCGGCGTCGTCCGCCCCCGTGAGCCGGGGGGCGCTTCCGCTGGAGGGGGTCGGCCCGCTGGACTTCCAGGCGGGCGATTGCTTCAAGGACTTCGACCCGGAGGCGCCGCAGTCCACCATCGTGGACTGCGCGACGGGGCACTCAGCACAGCTGATCGCCATCCATCACTATCAGGAGTCAGACGGCTATCCCGGCCTGGCGGCGCTGAAGGACAAGGGGCGCGAAACGTGCCGCAGCGCGCAGTTGACCGCCGCCGCCACCAACTACGACCTGAAGCAGCGCAACGCCTACCCGAGCTCCACGAGCTGGGACAACGGCGACCGCCGGGTGGACTGCTACGTCACCGCGGGTACCGGGAACGTCATTATGGAATCGCTGGTTCCCTAAGGCGTTCCCGCGAGGGATTCTGCACAAAAAAGAAACTGCCAGCCGGAGCAAGGTCCGGCTGGCAGTTCTTGTTTAATGCTGCGGGGTCCTGACGCAGCGGGGCCTACTCCTTGCGGCGGACGGTGAGTCCGCTGCCGGTGGACGCGCCGCCGGCGGGCCGGTCCGAGGCTTCTGCGCCGCCCACGGTGAGCTCCATGAGGTCCGGTTCGGTATCGACGAGCACGGTGTCGCCGTCCGTGATGTCGCCGGCAAGGATGGCCTTGGCCAGGCGGTCGCCGATTTCGCGCTGCACCAGGCGGCGCAGCGGCCGGGCGCCGTAGGAAGGGTCGAAGCCCGTCACGGCGAGCCAGGACCGGGCCCCCTCGGTCACTTCCAGGTTCAGCCGGCGGCCCTTGAGGCGTTCGCCCAGCTCCTTGACCTGCAGCTCCACGATCCGGGACAGCTCCTCGATGCTCAGCGGATCGAACAGCACCACCTCATCGAGCCGGTTCAGGAACTCGGGCTTGAAGGAAGCGTTCACGGTGGCCATGACGGCATCGCGCTTGGCGGCCGCGTCGAGCGTCGGGTCCACCAGGAACTGGCTGCCAAGGTTCGATGTCAGGACCAGGATCACGTTGCGGAAGTCCACGGTGCGGCCCTGGCCGTCGGTGAGGCGGCCGTCGTCGAGCACCTGCAGGAGGATGTCAAAGACCTCGGGGTGGGCCTTCTCCACCTCGTCCAGCAGCAGCACGGAGTACGGCCGGCGCCGGACGGCCTCGGTCAGCTGGCCGCCCTCCTCATAGCCCACATAGCCGGGAGGGGCGCCGACAAGGCGGGCCACGGAATGCTTCTCCGAGTACTCGGACATGTCGATCCGCACCATGGCGCGTTCATCGTCGAACAGGAAGTCGGCCAGGGCCTTCGCCAGCTCGGTCTTGCCGACGCCGGTGGGGCCCAGGAACAGGAAGGAACCGGTGGGCCGGTTGGGGTCGCTGATCCCCGCCCGGGCCCGTCGGACGGCGTCCGAGACCGCAGTGACGGCCTTGGCCTGGCCGATCAGCCGCTCGCCCAGCACGTGTTCCATCTCCAGCAGCTTCTGGCTCTCGCCCTGCAGCATGCGGCCGGCGGGGATCCCGGTCCAGGCCGAAATCACCTCGGCGATGTCGTCGGCGGTGACCTCGTCGGCCACCATGAGGTCCTGCTTGGCCCCGCCGCCGGCCACGCGGGCGGACTCCGCTTCGGCCGCCACGTTGAGTTCGCGCTCCAGGGCGGGAAGTTCGCCGTACAGGATCCGTGAGGCTGCCTCGAGGTCGCCTTCGCGCTGGAACTTCTCTGCGGCGGAGCGCAGCTCGTCGATCCTGGCCTTGAGGTCGCCGACGCGGTTCAGGCCCGCCTTCTCGGCCTCCCAGCGGGCGTTGAGCCCGGCCAGTTCTTCCTTCTTGTCCGCCATGTCCGCCCGGATCGCCACCAGCCGCTCCACCGACGCGGGGTCGGTCTCGTTGGCCAGCGCCAGTTCCTCCATGGTCAGGCGGTCCACGGAACGGCGCAGCTGGTCAATCTCCTCCGGGGCGGAGTCGATCTCCATGCGCAGCCGGGAAGCGGCCTCATCCACGAGGTCGATCGCCTTGTCCGGCAGCTGCCGGCCGGAGATGTAGCGGTTGGAGAGCGTGGCCGCGGCGACGAGGGCGGAGTCGGCGATGGCGACCTTGTGGTGCGCCTCGTAGCGTTCCTTGAGCCCGCGCAGGATGCCGATGGTGTCCTCCACGCTGGGCTCGCCGACGTAGACCTGCTGGAAGCGCCGTTCCAGCGCCGGGTCCTTCTCGATGTTTTCGCGGTACTCGTCCAGCGTGGTGGCGCCGATCAGGCGCAGCTCGCCGCGAGCCAGCATGGGCTTGAGCATGTTGCCGGCGTCCATGGAGCTGTCCCCGGTGGCGCCGGCGCCGACCACGGTGTGTATTTCGTCAATGAACGTGACGATCTGGCCCTCGGAGCTCTTGATTTCCTCAAGGACCGCCTTGAGCCGCTCCTCGAATTCTCCGCGATACTTGGCGCCAGCCACCATGGACGCGAGGTCCAAGGCGATCAGGGTCTTGCCGCGCAGGCTCTCGGGGACGTCGCCGGCCACGATCCGCTGGGCCAGTCCTTCGACGACGGCGGTCTTGCCGACGCCGGGCTCGCCGATGATGACGGGGTTGTTCTTGGTGCGGCGGCTCAGGACCTGAATGATGCGGCGGATCTCGGCGTCGCGGCCGATCACCGGGTCCAGCTTTCCGGAGCGGGCAACAGCGGTGAGGTCGGTGCCGTACTTCTCCAGCGCCTGGAAGGAGTTCTCGGGGTCGGCGTTGTCCACCTTGCGGTCGCCGCGGACACCCGGCAAGGCGGCGAGCAGCGCCTCGTGGGAGGCGCCGGCGTCGCGCATCAGCTTTCCGACGGCGTCACTTCCGGACGCGAGCCCCAGCAGCAGGTGCTCGGTGGAAACGAAGCTGTCGCCGAGCCGCTCGGCCTCGTTCTGGGCGTTCTTGATGGCCTGCAGGGCGGTGCGGGACAGCTGCGGCTGCTGCACCGAGCTGCCGGAGGTGGAGGGCAGGGCCTTGATGGCGGTGCTGGCCTGGACGCTGACGGAATCCGGGTCCGCCCCGGTGGCGCGGAGGAGGGCGACGGCGACACCCTCGCGCTGGTCCATCAGCGCCTTGAGCAGGTGGGCGGGTTCGAGCTGGGGGTTCCCCGCCGTCGAGGCGTTCATGGCGGCAGCCGCGAGAGCCTCCTGGCTCTTGGTGGTGAATTTGGCGTCCAAAGAGAGCTCCTTCCGGGAACATGCTGATATTAAAGTTGAGTGTACTCCGCTCAACTTTGCATAGAGTCCCTTTGGGTCCATGTTTGCCGACGGCGAAATGACTGTCCAGTGCCGGAGTCCCCCGCGCGGCGCCCGGCACCCCACTCTGGGACATGCCCTCCGCCCGCGACCGCCACTGGACATAGTCCCACCATGTCCAGTGTCCGAGCCCAAGCCTGGACATGTCCCGGAGGATTGGGCCGCAAGACTGGACATGCCCTCCTGGACTCGGCGCCCGGACTGGACATGCTCTCCCCAGGCGCCGGGCAATGGACATGGTCCCACCACGTCCATTGTCCGGGCCCAAAACTGGACATGCCCCGTGCATCCGGGCGCGAAAAATGAGCATGCCTGCCGGGCGCCGCGAGGGATGAGCATGTCCCGTCGGGTCCGGAGCGGGGATTGGGCATGTCCCGCGAAAATCACTTAACGTTGCTTAAGATTCGGGAGCCTCCCTACTGTAACTGAGGTCACAGGAACACAAACGGACGCGAAGGAGGGCCGGACATGCAGGATCACGCCACAAGCGCCACCCTGGGTGGCCGCGTGCCGCCGGTTTCGGCCGCCGCTGTGGCCCGGGCGGCAGGGGTCTCCTCCGCCGCGGTGTCCTACGTCCTCAACGGCAAGAGCGGCGTCTCGCCGGAAACCCGACGCCACATCATCCACGTGGCAAACGAGCTGGGCTTCAGGCCCCGTAAGTCCTCGCAGTCCACCGACGCCCAACGCACCCGGGTGATCGGCCTCATCCTGCCGAACATCATCAACCCCATGTTTCCGAGGTGGGCCCAGGGCATCATTTCCGCTGCAGCCGAGTCCGGCTACGAGGTGTTCGTCGCTACTACCCAGGACGACCCGGACGTGCTCGCCCAGGTCACGTCGACCCTCGCGAACCGCAACGTGGACGGCATCATCCTGGCCGCCTCACTCCGGGACGACGCCACCGCGCTCCGCACCCTGAGGGCCGCCCGAATCCCGTATGTCTGCCTCTCGCGGCGGGCCGACTTCCTCGACTCCGACTTTGTCGGGATCGACGACGACGCCGCGGCGACCACGCTGATGCAGCACATGCTGAGCCATGGTTTCACGGAGATCGCCACTGTGATCGGTCCGCGGTTTTCCACCGCGTCCCTGGCCCGGGAACAGGCGTTCGTCCGCACCGCCGCCGCCGCGGGGATCAGCATCAGCGGCGACCGCAAGATCAGCACACGGGTCAACAACGAGGGCGGACGGCTGGCGGCCGAGCGTCTGTTCTCCGCGGAGACACCGCCGCAGGCCGTCGTGTGCGGGAGTGACGAACTGGCCATCGGCGTTATGGAATACGCCCTGGCCCAGGGACTTCGGATCCCGGAGGACGTCGCCGTCGCCGGCTGCGACGGCCTCCCGCACAGCCGATCCGGGCTCATCAACCTGACCAGCATCGTCCAGCCCCAGCAGGAGATGGCCCACGAGGCCTTCGCCATGCTGCTCAGACGCATCGAAGCCCCCTCCGGCACGTACAGCTCAAAAGTGTGCCCGCACCGCCTGCATATCGGGCGCACCTGCGGCTGCACCCCTCCAGCCCGCTAGCCCCGCCACCGCACCACACCCAAGGCCAGCCACCCTGGCACCTTCCCTACTGCCCTGTTGCCCGGCCACCGGGCTGCCCGAACCGCCCATCCACCTGCCCTGACCACCAATTCAAGGACGAAGACCCATGTCAGTTGTATCCGCACCAACGAAGATGCGCACACCAAAGGAAATCAACGGTGTGATCCTCCGCAGAGTCATGCCGCTGCTCATCGGCGCCTACATCATGGCGTTCCTGGACCGCACCAACATCGGCATGGCCAAGGACCGGCTCGAGATTGACCTCGGCATCTCCGCCACGGCCTACGGCATCGGCGCCGGCCTGTTCTTCCTGACCTACGCCCTCTCCGAAATCCCGTCCAACCTGATCATGCACAAGGTGGGCGCGCGTTTCTGGATTATGCGGATCATGATCACGTGGGGCATCATCTCCGCCTGCATGGCCTTTGTGCAGGGCGAATGGTCCTTCTACATCATGCGGATGCTGCTCGGCGTCGCCGAGGCCGGGCTCTTCCCCGGCGTGATGTACTTCCTGACCCAGTGGTTCGTCGTGAAGGACCGTGCGAAGGCCAACGGCATGTTCCTGCTGGGCGTGTCCATCGCCAACATCGTCGGCGCACCGCTGGGCGGCCTGCTCCTCACCATGGACGGCTTCGGCGGCCTGCACGGCTGGCAGTGGATGTTCATCATCGAAGGCCTGCCCGCCTGCGTCCTGGCCTACGTCGTCTGGAAAAAGCTTCCGGACCGTCCCACCCAGGCCACGTTCCTCACCGCTGAAGAAGCCACCGACCTCGAAGCCCGCATCGCCGCAGAGGAAAAGGCGGGCGCTGAAGCGTCCGGCAACCACCGCCTCCGCGACATTCTCAGGGACAAGCAGATCCTGCTTGTGGTCGGCATCTACTTCACCCACCAGATCGCCGTCTACGCGCTGTCCTACTTCCTGCCCTCCATCATCGGCACGTACGGCAAACTCAACCCGCTGCAGATCGGCCTGCTGACGGCCATCCCGTGGATCTTCTCCGCCGCCGGGGCCCTGCTGGTTCCCCGGTTCGCCACCGACGGCCGGCGCTCCCGCCTGCTGGTCACGGGAACGATGATCGGCATCGTCTCCGGCTTCGCCCTCGGCGCAGTCGGCGGTCCGCTCCTGGGAATGATCGGCTTCTGCCTCGCCGCCTTCAACTTCTTCGCACTGCAGCCGATCCTCTTCACGTACCCGGCCACCCGGCTCACCGGCGCCGCCCTCGCCGGCGGCATCGCCTTCGTCAACACCATCGGCCTCTGCGGCGGCTTCCTCGGCCCGTACGTGATGGGCATGATGCAGGACGCCACCGGCTCCAAGCTCTCCGGGCTCTGGTTCATCGTGGGCATGTGCATCATCGGCGCCCTGCTCTCGCTCATGCTCAAGCGCGGCACCGAAAAGCCCGAGCTCGCCCCCGTAGCCCACTAAGCCTCACCGGCCCGACTGATCCTGCTGACGCGCGCCAGACGCGCGGGCGTCAGCAGGATCAGTCCACCGCTCCACCAACGCAAGGAAACGTCATGGATTTCAGCTCAAAAAGGGTGCTGGTCACCGCCGGCGCCAACGGCATCGGCCTGGCCATCGCCACCAAGTTCCAGGCGCTCGGCGCCGCCGTCTTCGTCACGGATATTGACCCCGACGCCGTCGCGAAGGCCCGCGTCAACGGCCTAGCCGCCGCCGTTAGCGACGTCTCCGACGAGGACCAGGTCCGCGAACTGATGTCCCTGGTCCAGTCGGAACTGGGCGGCTTGGACGTCCTGGTCAACAACGCCGGCATCGCGGGACCCACCGGGCCTCTCGAATCGCTGGACACGGCCGCTTGGAAGGCGACCTTCGACGTCAATATCCACGGCCAGTTCTTCTGCATCAAGCACGCCCTGCCGATGCTGCGGCAGGGCAGCGAAGCCTCGATCGTGAACCTCTCCTCCGCCGCCGGCCGGCTGGGCATGGCCGGGCGCAGCGCCTATTCGGCGTCGAAGTGGGCCGTGATCGGGCTGACCAAGACGCTCGCGATCGAACTCGGCCCCGACCGGATCCGGGTCAATGCGATCTGCCCCGGCGCGGTCAACGGCCCCCGGATCGACGCCGTCATCGCGGCCAAGGCGCAGATGCTGGACCTCCCGGCGGACCAGGTCTCCGAGCTCTACCACAACCAGTCCTCGCTGGGACGGCTGATCGAAGCCGAGGACATCGCCAACATGGCCGCCTTCGCCGCCAGCGACATGGCCCGCAACGTTAACGGCCAGGCCCTGGCCGTCGACGGCAACACCGAGAAACTCTACTGATCCGGCCAGCCCGGAAAATTCGGCCCACCCTAGGAGACCCCCATGGCTGCTTCCCGCAAAGTCATCATCACCAGCGCCGTCACCGGCGCCATCCACACCCCGTCCATGTCCCCGTACCTGCCGGTCTCCCCCGATGAGATCGCCGACGCCGCCATCGGCGCCGCGGAGGCTGGCGCCGCGATTGTGCACATGCATGCCCGCGACCCCCGGGACGGGCGGCCGTCCCAGGACCCGGAGCACTTCGCCCCGATCCTGGACAAACTCAAGCGCAACACCGACGCCGTCATCAACATCACCACCG
Source organism: Arthrobacter sp. YAF17 (assembly GCF_052113365.1). Classification (NCBI taxonomy): domain Bacteria; kingdom Bacillati; phylum Actinomycetota; class Actinomycetes; order Micrococcales; family Micrococcaceae; genus Arthrobacter; species Arthrobacter sp. YAF17. The sequence goes on from NZ_JBFRDB010000014.1 coordinate 22,639, forward strand.
GCGGCTCGCCGCACATGACCGTGGAAGAGCGTATGCAGCCCGCGGCCCTGTTCAAGCCCGAGCTCGCGTCCCTCAACATGGGGTCGATGAACTTCGGCCTCTACCCGATGCTGGACCGGTTCACCGAGTTCGGCCACGACTGGGAGCGGGAAGGTCTCGAGAAGAGCCGCGACCTGGTTTTCAAGAACACCTTCCAGGACATTGAGACCATCCTGGGCATCGGCAATGAGAACGGTACCCGGTTCGAGTTCGAGTGCTACGACATCTCGCACCTGAACAACCTGGCGCACTTCCACGCCCGGGGCCTGGCCAAGGGTCCGCTGTTCGTCCAGTCCGTTTTCGGCCTGCTCGGCGGGATCGGCGCCCACCCGGAGGACCTGATGCACATGCGCCGCACGGCCGACCGGCTCCTCGGCGACGACTACCAGTGGTCCATCCTGGGCGCCGGGAAGAACCAGATGCCCCTGGCCACCATCGGCGCCGCCATGGGCTCGCACGTCCGGGTCGGGCTGGAGGACTCGCTCTGGATCGGCCCCGGACAGCTCGCAACGTCCAACGCGCAGCAGGTCACCCGGATCCGCACCATCCTCGAGGCCCTCAACTTTGAGGTCGCCACCCCGGACGAGGCCCGCGAAATGCTGCAGCTCAAGGGCCGCGACAAGGTCGGCTTCTAAGCGCATGAGCATCCTCGTTGCCCCGGACAGCTTCAAGGGGACCTTCACCGCCGTCGAGGTTTCCCGCCACATTGCGGCCGGGATCCGGTCCGCCGGCGGTGAGGCGGTTGAGCTGCCGGTGGCCGACGGCGGCGAGGGGACCTTTGCCGTGCTGGTCCGGGGCCTGGACGCCCGGCAGGTCAGCGTCAGCACGGTCGGGCCGTGGGGCGACGCCGTCACGGCGGCGATCGGGCTGACGGCGGACGGGACCGCCATCGTTGAACTTGCCGCCGCCAGCGGTCTCAACCTTCCCTCCAGCCGGGGGCGGGATCCGCTGGCTGCCAGCACGTACGGCACGGGCGTCCTGATCGCGGAGGCCGCCCGGCTGGGGGCACGGCGGATCCTGGTGGCATCCGGCGGGTCCGCCACGACCGACGGCGGCGCCGGCGCCATCGCTGCGATCGAGGAACTCGGGGGACTCCGGGGCGCGGACGTCGCGGTCCTGAGCGACGTCACCACCCGGTTCGGCGACGCCGCGCGGATCTTCGGACCCCAGAAGGGCGCCGGCCCGGCTGCCGTGGACATTCTCACCGACCGGCTCGAGCAGCAGGCCCTGGCGTTCCTCCGCGAGCACGGCCGTGACCCGCGCACCGTTGACCGGACAGGAGCCGCCGGCGGGTTTTCCGGCGGGATGTGGGCACGCTACGGGGCGACGCTGGCCTCCGGCGCGGACTACGTGCTGGACCTCCTGGACTTCGAGCAGCACCTCGCCGGCTGCAGCGCGGTCGTGGTCGGAGAGGGCCGGCTGGATTCACAGACCGGCCAGGGCAAGATCATCGCGGCAATTCTCGCCCGCTGCGGGACAAAGAGCGTTTACGCCGTCGTTGGGTCTGTGGGCGCCGACCTGGGCGATTACGCCGGCAACTTCGACGACGTCATGGTCGCCAGTGACGCGGCCGCGATGGTGGCCGCCGGGGCAAGCGTGGCCCGCGCCGCGGGACATGCCCTCCGCCAGCCGTGAACACTGAACATGTCCCACTATGTCCACTCGCAGGACCAAGGAATGAGCATGTCCCCTCGGACTGGGCCTCAAGACTGGGCATGTCCCCCTGCGCACTCGGCACTAAGCGCCACCCCCGTTAAACCATTTCGGCGGCCGGCTCCCCCAAGGAGCCGACCGCCAATGAATGGGGCTGGTCCGATGTCGGGAGGCCAGCCCGGAGCGGTCGGGGGAACCGCCCCTGCAGGGGAACTTCGCTGTATATGCATCTTGTCACACATGTGACAGATTTGTCACGCGATATTTTCGGCGTTTCCGTGGGTAGTCTTTTGACCATGGATGAGACAGCAGCAGCGCAGCACCACACCACCCAGTCCGTCTTCCTGGACAAGGCCCACCCCGCCGCCTGGCGGGCCCTCAACGGGCTGGGCCTGAAAGCCAAAGAAGCCGCGGATGACGCCGGCCTGGACCAGACCCTGATCGAACTGCTGAACGTCCGCATCTCACAGATCAACGGCTGCGCCTACTGCCTGGACCTGCATGTGGGCGACGCCGTGAAGAACGGCGAAACCGCCCAGCGCCTGGCCGTCCTCCCGGCCTGGCGGGACACGGACCTGTTCACCGAGAAGGAACGTGCCGCCCTGACCCTGGCCGAGGCCATCACCAACATCTCCGACGCCCGCGCCCGCGAACACGAGGGCGCCACCGCCCGGAAACACCTCACGGACGCGGAGTTCTCCGCCGTCAGTTGGCTGGTGATCGCCATGAACGCGTTCAACCGGGTGTCGATCGTCAGCCAGCACCCCGTCCGCAAGGGCCGCGGCGAGCCCGGTACCGCCGGCCGCCGTCAGGCCGGGTAGATCGCCACAGCCGCCGCCTTGACCACGAAATAGACCTCAAGGCCGGGAGCCAGGCCGAGGTCCGCGGAGGCGGCGGGGGTCACGTCCGCGGACAGCTCGCCGGCGCGGACCCGGATCTGGTCGCCGTGCGGCTCCAGGTCCGTGACCGTGACCCGGAACGAGTTCCGCGGGCTGCCGTGCGCCTCACTCAGGAAAACGGACACGGCCGACGGCGGGAACGCTGCCACGCCTGTCTGCCCCGCGACGAGCGGCGCGTCGTGCTGACCGGCGAACTCGAGCCCCTCGGCGGACCGGATGCCGGCCGTCGTCACGGTCCCGGACACCAGGTTCAGCCCGGCCAGTCCCGCGGCGAAGCGGCTGCGCGGCCGCCGGAGGACCTCACGGGTGGGGCCGTCCTCGGTAATCCGGCCCTCCTCCATCACGATCACCCGGTCCGCGAGCATGTACGCATCCAGGACATCGTGGGTGACGATGATGGCCCGCCGCCCGGCCAGCACCCGCTTGAGGAGCCGCCGCAGCAGCGGAGCCGCGTGGATGTCCAGGGCGGACAGCGGCTCGTCGAGCAGCAGCACCTCCGGATCCACGGCCAGGGCCCGCGCCGCCGCCACACGCTGCGCCTGACCGCCGGACAGCTCCCCCGGCCGGCGGTCGGCGAGGCCGGCGGCGTCGACCTCGGCCAGCCAGTGCCGTGCGGTCTCCCGGGCCTCCCGCTTGGGCACCCCCGCGCTCCGCGGTCCGAAGGCGACGTTTTCGAGCGCGCTCAGGTGCGGAAACAGCAGCGGATCCTGGGCCAGCAGGGCGGTGCCGCGGCGGTGCGGCGCGGTCCAGGTGTGCACGCCTTCGCCGAGCTCAAACAGGACCCGGCCGTTCACCTCCGACCGGCCGCTGTCCGGGCGGACCAGCCCGGAAATCACGGAAAGCAGGGTGGATTTTCCGGCCCCGTTCGGGCCGAGCACCGCAACCGTCTCACCGGGCGCCATGCTCAGGGAGACTTCAAAGCGGCGGGCAGCGAGGGCGGCGTCGAGAGTGAACGTCATGCCGACGCCCGCTCTGCTTGGCCCGCGCTGCGGGTCGTTCTGTTGCCGGACCCGGCCGGCCCGGGTCCCCGGTAGGAGAGCCCGACGACGACGACCGCCACCACGACAAGCAGCAGGGACAGCGCGACGGCGGCGTCGGCGTCGGTCTCCCGCTGCAGGTAGATTTCCAGCGGCAGCGTGCGGGTGACTCCCTGCAGGCTGCCCGCGAAGGTGAGCGTGGCACCGAATTCGCCCAGGCTTCGGGCGAACGAAAGCACAGCCCCCGCAGCGAGCCCGGGCAGCACCAGCGGCAGGGTGACCCGGCGCAGCACCGTGGTGGGGCGCGCGCCGAGGGTGGCCGCCACGGCCTCGTACCGGCTGCCGGCGGAGCGGAGCGCGCCTTCGAGGCTGACCACGAGGAACGGCATGGCCACGAACGTCTGGGCGAGGACCACCGCCGTCGTGGAGAACGCGATCTGGATCCCGGCGATTTCGAGGCTCCTGCCCAGGAGGCCCTGGCGGCCGAAGGCGTAGAGCAGCGCGATGCCGCCCACCACCGGGGGCAGCACCAGCGGCAGCAGGACGAAGGAGCGCAGCAGCCGTTTGCCGGGGAAGTCGCCGCGGGCCAGCACCAGCGCCAGCGGCACCCCGAACAGCACGCACAGCACCGTGCTCGCGGCGGCCGTGCGGAGGCTCAGCCCCAGGGCCGTGAGCGAGGATTCGGACGTGATAAGCGGGATGAACTGCGGCCAGTTGACCCTGGCCACCATGCCCACAAGCGGCAGCAGCACCAGCAGCGCCCCGACGGCGGCAACGGCCATCACCCAGCGTGGAATCCCGCTATAGGAACTGTCCCCCCGGCGTCTCACGGTGCCTAAGGGGTTCCGAAGCCGGCGCCGCTGAGGATCCGCCGGCCTTCGGGGCCGGTGACCGCCGCGATGAACGCTGCAGCGAGCTCTTTGTTCTTGCTGGTCCGCACCGCGGCGATGGGATAGGTGTTGACGGCCTGCGAGGCCTCGGGGAAGGGGATTTCCTTCACTTTGTCTCCGGCGGTCCTGACGTCCGTGACGTAGACCAGCCCGGCATCGGCCTCTCCGGAAACCACCTTGCCCAGGACATCGGTCACGGACGCTTCCTCGCTGACCGGCTTTAGGGTGGTGCCGGTTTTCTGCTCAAGGGTCTTTGTGGCCGCGCCGCACGGAACCTGGGCCGCGCAAATGACCGTTTTTACCCCCGGCCTGGCGAGATCCGCGAAGGAGGTGACGGACGCGGGGTTGACCGGGGGCACGACAATCGTCAGCACATTGGTGGCGAAGTCCGCGGGCGATCCTTCCACCAGCGAAGCGTCGGAAACCTTCGCCATGTTCTTGGTATCGGCGGAGGCAAACACGTCCGCCGGCGCGCCCTGGCTGATCTGGGCAGCCAGATCGGAGGAGCCGGCGAAGCTGAACATGACCTTGGTCCCGGGATTCCTGGCCTCGAAATCACTGGCCAGCTCGGTGAAGGTGGCCTTCAGGGAAGCCGCGGCGAAGACCGTGATGGTCCCCGGGGGCTTCGCGCCCTCCGACGCACCGGCTGCAGCGGACGACGGGCCGCCCGTCGAGCCGGGCTTACCTGTGGCGCAGCCGGTGAGCCCGATGGCCAGTACGCCTGCGATCAGGAGGGCCTGGATGCCTGGACGTTTCATACGACGCTCTTCCCTTTCGGGGTTTCGATGATCACCGTGGTGGCTTTGACGACGGCGGTCGCGACCGAGCCGAGCTCCAGGCCCAGCTCCCGCACTGCCTCGCTGCTCATCAGGGACACCACCCGGAACGGCCCGCACTGCAGCTCCACCTGGGCCATAACGGTGTCCGCGGTGATGGCGGTGACAAGGCCGACGAAGCGGTTGCGGGCCGAGCTGCCCGCCCGGGCCGGATCCTCCGGAAGCTGGGCCTGCTCCCGGGCGAGCCGTGCCAGTTCCAGCCCGTCCACGGCGAGCCGCCCGGCGTCGTCCTTGTGGGCGGTCAGGCTTCCGTTCTCGGTCCAGCGCCGGATGGTGTCATCGCTGACACCGAGCAACCGGGCAGCTTCCGAGACGCGAATATTAGGCATGCGGCAACTCTAACCCGCATTTGCGGAGCAGGAGGCGCTTCTGTCCCGCAGATTCGGAAATTACTGCCCGACGCCGGCCCGCCACTTACCCGCACGCGCCCTATCCCCGGCACCGCCACCGGACCTAAGATTTCCGCGAGGGGTGGAGCCGCGGTCGCCGAGGAGCACCGCTGTGAAGTGGATTACACCTGTTGACCCGGGCTACGACGAATCCCGGACGTTGTTCAACGCCATGATCGACCGCCGCCCGGCGGTGATCGCACCCTGCGGTGACGCCGCCGACGTCGCCGAGGCCCTGCAGTATGCAAAGGACAACAGCCTTGCTGTTGCCGTCCGGGCCGGCGGGCACTCCGTCGCCGGCATGTCATTGAACGACGGCGGCCTGGTGATCGACGTCCGGCCGATGAAGTCCGTCAGCGTGGACCCCGCGGCCCGCACGGTCACAGCCGGCGCCGGGCTGACGTGCGGGGAATTCGACCGGGCCACCCAGCAGCACGGCCTCGCGCTCACCGGCGGCCGCGTCTCCACCACGGGCCTGGCCGGCTTCACGCTGGGCGGCGGTTCCGGCTGGCTTGAGCGGGCCTTCGGCTTTGCCTGCGACGACCTGATTTCCGTGGATCTGGTGACCGCTTCCGGGGAGCAAGTGACGGCCAGCGCGGCGGAGAACCCCGAGTTGTTCTGGGCGCTGCACGGCGGCGGGGGGAACTTCGGCGTCGCCACGTCCTTTACGTTTGGCCTGCACCGGCTCGGCCCGACGGTGCATGCGGGCCTGATGCTGTGGCCGGGCGACGCAGCTCAGGAGGTCAGCCGCGGCTACCGGGAAATCGCACTGGCGGCGCCGAATGAGGAATGCGCAACCATCGCCTACCTCACTGCCCCGCCCGAACCGTTCGTGCCGCCGGAGATGGTCGGCAAAATGGCGGTCGGCGTCGTCTACGTTTATGCCGGGGATGCCGCGGAAGGTGCCGAGCATGCCAAACCCTACCGCGGGCTGGGACCCGCCGTGGAGCTCCTGGAGGACACCGGCTATGCCGACTTCCAGTGCTCCCTGGACGACCCGCCGGGCAAGTACAACTACTGGACGGCGGATTATCACGACGAGCTTCCCGATGCCGCACTGGACGTCATCATCGAGTCAGCCCACAACCTGCCGGGTCCCAGTTCCCAGCTCCTGGTGCCCCACTGGGGCGGCGCCGTGGGGGGCGATGGCGCGGCCGCCACGCCGCTGCGGCACCGGAACTCCAACTGGGTGACCCACCCCTTCGGCCTGGGTGATACCCCGGAGGGCGGCCAGGAGGCGAAGGCCTGGGTCAAAAGGTTCCGCCAGGACATCGCGCCTTACGCGAACGGCGGCGTGTGGCTGAACTTCATCGGCGACGAGGGCCAGGACCGCGTCCGCGCGGCCTTCGGCGAGGAGAATTACAGCAGGCTGGCCCGGGTGAAAAGGGAGTTTGATCCGGAGAACACTTTCCGCGGAAACCAGAACATCCGGCCCGCCGCGTCCGGATCCGTGCCCTGATCCGCGCCCTGATCCGCGGGCACGTCCCGCAGGCTTACGGCCCGGGCTGTGAGACGGTTGGTAAGTAGCGTGACCATCCGACCGTGGGAGAAAAAATCAGCATGCGCAGTCCGGAAAAGACAACCCCGTGGGGCGACAGCCTGGGCCGCGCCAGCATCAGGACCGCACAGGTGCTCCTGCTGCTGGTCCTGACCGTGGTGGTGGTCTATGCCCTGATCCAGGTCCGGCTCGTGGTGATTCCGGCGCTGCTGGCGCTGATCCTGGCCGCCGCGATCGCGCCCTTCGTGCACTTGCTGCGCCGCCGGGGCTGGCCCGGCACGGCCGCCACCACCGTGTCGTTCCTGCTGCTCCTGGCCGCGTTCGGGGCCGTGATCACGGGCATCGTCCTGGCCGTCATGAGCCAGTCCGACGAACTGGCCAGCAAGGCCACGGAGGGCTTCGACCGGGTCTACGAGTTCATCCGCACCGGCCCCTTCCCGATCGATGACCAGCAGATCCAGCAGGCCCGCGACGCCGCCATCGACTTCGCCACCAGCAGCACCGTCGGCGCCGGCGCCATTTCCGGGCTCAGCGCGGCCGGCAACTTCATCACCGGCGCCCTTCTTATGGCGGTCATCCTGTTCTTCTTCCTGAAGGACGGCGAGCGCATCTGGGCCTTCGTGCTGCGGGCGTTCAAGGGCGAGAAGCTGGTCAGAGCCCGTCTTGCCGGGGAGCGGAGCCTCAACGTGCTCGGCGGCTATGTGCGCGGGACCTCCATCGTGGCTTTCGTGGACGCGTTCTTCATCGGCCTGGCGCTCGTCATCATGGGGGTGCCCCTCGCCCTGCCGCTCGCGGCACTGACCTTCATCGGCGCCTTCATCCCGCTGATCGGCGCCACCCTGGCCGGGATCCTGGCTGCGCTCGTCGCGCTCGTGGCCAACGGCCCGCTCGCGGCGCTGATCGTGATCATCGTCGTGATCGTGGTCAACCAGCTCGAGGGCAATTTCCTGCAACCCGTCGTGATGGGCCAGGCACTCAACGTGCATGCGCTCGTCATCCTGCTGGCCCTCACCGCCGGCACCATCCTCGCCGGGATCATCGGCGCGATCCTTGCCGTCCCCCTCGTGGCAGTGGCCTGGGCCGCGATCAAGGCGTGGAACTCGGCAGACGCCATCACCCCCGAGGCCATCGCTGAGGCCGAGCATGAGACCCGGCTGAACGAAAACGGCGAGGGCGTGCGCTCCAAGCCGCACCACGCCCGGACGCAGCAGGAAGACCAGTCCGACACCGCGGACGCGGACGCCACCCACGGCTGATCCGCGGCCTGTCTAGACTTCCAGTATGGCCATTTATCTTGACCCTCCGCTCTGGCCGGCGCACGGGACGCACTTCTCGCATCTGATCTCGGACACCTCGCTGGAGGAACTGCACGCCTTCGCTGCGGCGTCCGGCATTCCGGAAAGGGCGTTCGACGGCGACCACTACGACGTCGCCGAGGCCCGGTACAGCGCGCTTGTGGCGGCCGGGGCCGTCCCGGTGGAGGGCAGGGTCCTGGTCCGCAAACTAATTTCCAGCGGCCTGCGGATCCCCGCCCGGCGGCGCAACAGCTCCCTCAAACTCCCCCTGCTGACCCGTTGGAACGCCGTATTGCCGGGCCACGACGCGCTCTTCCTGGACCTGCTGGACCGCTGGGGCGAGGAGCACCGGAAATACCACGGCCGCACCCACCTGCTCGCTGTGCTCGAAGCCCTGGACCTTCTCACCGAGCCTGCCGATCCGCCGCGCACCGTGCTGCTCGCGGCCTGGTTCCACGACGCCGTCTACCGCGGAATCGCGGGCCAGGACGAGGAGGAATCGGCCCGGCTCGCCGAAGACAGGCTTGACCACGCGGGCCTCCCCGCGGCCGAGGTGGACGAAGTGGCCCGCCTGGTGCGGATGACGGCCGACCACCAGCCGGAGACCGGCGACGGCACTGCCGCCCTCCTCAGCGACGCCGACCTCTCTGTGCTCGGCGGAACCCCGGACGCCTACGCGCGGTACCTGGCCGCCGTCCGGCAGGACTTTGCGCACATCGGCGACGACGATTTCGCCGCCGGGCGCGCCGCCGTCGTCCGCCAGCTCCTGCAGCTGGAGCCGCTCTTCCACACCCCGCGCGGCAGGGACCTGTGGCTGGAGGCGGCGCGGTGGAACCTGCAGGCCGAGCTCGGGTAGGCGGGACGCCACCTCCTAGCCAAACGGACACTAGATTGCTAGCATTCTAGCCATGGTCGAGAAAACGCAGTTCAACGTGTACCTGCCGGCGCCGCTGGTGAAGCGGGTCAAACATGCCGCCATCGAAGAGGGCATGTCCCTGTCGGCCTATGTGGAACAAGCACTGACGCAAGTCCTCAACAGCAAGGAAGGCCCGGAAAAATGAGAATCACGCCGATCCGCTACGTGCGGGATATCGAGACGTCCAACCGCTTCTATGCCCTGCTCGGCCTCACGGAGCAAACCGCGGCCACCAGCGGCACCTGGGCCGAACTGCGCGGCGACGGCGGCGGGCTGGGACTCCATATCGCCGCCACCCCAGGGACCCACCTCGACGCCGGCGCGGTGTCGCTGCAGTTCACCAGCGACGAGAAGCTGGAGCCCCTTGCCGGGCGCCTGGCCACGGCCGGCTTCGCGCCGTCCGCCATTATCGATGAAACCTTCGGCCGCTTCTTCACCGTCGCGGACCCCGACGGGTATGTCCTCCAGGTCAATGAGGCGGACGAGGAGCTGCAGAACATCAGCTACGAGACCCGTGAATCCGCAGCCCTGAAAGCGTAGCCGGGTCCACAACGCGGGGTTACGTGGCGCCCATCAACCCCATCGGGACGGACGCTGGGTGACCCGCGTTGCACGGATTTTCAGGGACTGCGGCGGAGGTGTTCGGCGAGGCGGTCAAAGGATTCACGCCAGCCAACGCCGTGGGCGTCGCGGCTTTCGATCGTTTCGAAAGGGCCCTGGAGAAACGTCATCCGGGTGCCGCCGTCGACCTCGTCCAGCTGGAACGTCACCTCGGTCTCAAAGCCGCGGGTTCCGTCCGGCTTGTCCCAGGCATGGGTGAAAACCAGGAGGTTGGGCGGCTCGATGTCCGTGTGGACGCCGCCCCACCAGAGTTCTTCTCCCGTGCTGTCGTGGACCATGCAGGCCCGGTAAAGTCCGCCGACCTCCGGGTCCGCCTCGATGCTCTCGCGCGGAGTGTGGAAGCCCCGCGGTCCCCACCACGCCGGTGCCTGCTCCGGATCGGTCAATGCCGACCACACCCGGGGAACGGGGGCTTGGAACTCCCGGGTAATGACCAGCATGAGGTCCTCGGCCGCGGCGTGGACAACACCCTGGCCCGACGGCGCCGGAGTGGCGCTGGCATGCTCGGACATTGCGGTCCTCCTCTGAAGCGGACTAGCGGTATGACTTGCTGTAGGCCGTCACGAAAGGCCTGTCAGTCGGGACGATCTGTTTGCCCAGCGGCATGAGCGAGACCGGAATGAGCTTGAGGTTGGCGATGGCCAGCGGGATGCCGATGATGGTGATGGCCATGGCGAAGGCGGTCACCACGTGGGCGATCGCGATCCAGACGCCGGCGACGAGCAGCCAAATGACGTTCCCGAGCAGGGAGAACAGCCCGGTGCCGCCCGGGCGGTCCACCACGGTGCGCCCGAAGGGCCAGAGTGCATAGTTGGCGATCCGGAACGACGCGAGCCCCCACGGGATGGTGACGACCAGCAGGCAGCAGATGATCCCGGCCGCGAAATATCCGAGCGCCAGCCAGAGCCCGCCAAAGAGCAGCCAGATGATGTTGAGCAATGTCTTCATGGCTCCATTGTCCCCTCCCGGAGGCCCGTCCGGCCTAGGGGTTCACCCTGAATAATTCCTGAATTGCCCCGCGTGACGCGGGCCGCGGGCAGGAAGCTTTGCGAACACACGAAAGGGCACAATACTTGGAGCATGCCCGCACTCTTGAAGTTCGCCCTGATCGTTGCCCTCGTCCTGCTGGTGGTCGGGTTGGTTGTGAAGGCCGTGCAGTTCCTGCTCTACGTGGGCCTCCTCGTCCTGGTGGGCGCCGGCGTAATGTTCTTCGTGCGCCGCTCGCGCATCTCCCGCTGACGCCGCAGGCAGGGATACGCAGATGACCAACATCGGGGACCTGCTCGGGCCCATTCTCGAAGTCATGACGTGGGTGGGATTCGTCCTGGGCCTGCCGCTGCTGGTGTGGGGATGGATTGTCCGGCGGCGGCATTGCGAGTGGACCGGGACCACGGGCACGGTGATCAGCGCCGGCGGATTCACGGGGTACAGCTGGACGGACCACCACGACGCCGACCACCACTCCCTGCTGCCGGCGGCAGAGTCGCATGACCTGGTGGTCGGGTCCGACGTCGACCTCTTTTACGATGTGTGCCACCCGTCCCGCTGGGGGCTCACCCCGCCCAAGCAGGACAATGCCGCCTGGACCCTGGGCTGGATCCTCGCCGGGGTGGGCATCGTTTCGACGGTGGGCGGCTTCGTCCTGCTGCTTTTCTAGACGCCGGTCTTCCCTGGCTAGGCCTGCTTCACGAGTGCGGCGTCGACATTGATCTTGACCTTGTCGCTGACCAGCAACCCGCCGGCTTCGAGGGCAGCGTTCCACGTCAGGCCGAAGGCCTTGCGGCTGATCTCCGTCTCAGCACTGAACCCCGCACGGGTGGCGCCGAACGGGTCGACGGCGACGCCGGTGAACTCGACCTCCAGCTCCACCGGCTTGGTGACGTCGCGGATGGTCAGGTCGCCGGTCAGCACGTAGTCCTCGCCGTCACCCCGGATCGCCGTGGCCCGGAATGACATCTCCGGATACTTTTCGACGTCGAAGAAGTCTTCGCCGCGGACGTGGGCGTCGCGGTTGGCGTCGCCGGAGTCAAAGCTGGCGGTTTTGATGCTGGCATGCAGGCTGGCATCCGCCAGGGAGTCCCGCACCCTGGCCTCGGCAGTCGCCTCATTGAAGCGGCCGCGGACCTTGCTGATGCCTGCGTGCCGGACGCTGAAGCCGACTTCGCTGTGGGACATGTCCAGCGTCCAGACGCCGGGGGTCAAACCTTCGGGCAGAGTCACAACGGTCTCCTTCGCGCGGTTGGCGGGGCGGGCCCGCCGGGTCATTGGGGTACTCCCCCAAGGAGCCATGCTAGCCACGGCGCCGCGGCCCGGCTAGCCCTTCGCGGTCCCCGGCGGCGCTACACCCGGGGCTTCGGCGCCCAGCCGATCGCGGGCGCGATGTGCCGGACCACGGTGCCCAGCAGCTTGGCGTTGAAGTCCACGCCGAGCTGGTTGGGGACCGTAAGCAGCAGGGTGTCGGCGTCCCGCACGGCGGCGTCGGCCGCCAGCTCCTCGGCGATGGCATCCGGCTCGCCGACGTAGCTCCGGCCGAAACGGGCCACCAGGCCGTCGATCACCCCGACCTGGTCTCGCTTTTCCCGGAGGGCGCTGAGGCCGAAGTAGCGCCGGTCCTCGTCGTCGACGATCGGCAGGACGCTGCGGCTCACCGATACGCGCGGCTCGTGTTGATGGCCGGCGTCGGCCCAGGCCTGGCGGAACATGCCGATCTGCTCGGCCTGCAGCTGGTCGAACGGCACGCCGGTGTCCTCGGTGAGCAGCGTGGAGCTCATCAGGTTCATGCCCTGTTCCGCGGTCCAGACGGCGGTGGCCCGCCGCCTCTGCCATCCCGGCGCCCGAGATCGCGCGGCGGAACACCGCGGTGTGCCTCCTGGCCATGTCCGCCGCGGTCTCGCCGTCGGCGGGTACGTGGCCGAAGGCGGCGGCGCCGTCGCGGGCGGGTTCGGGTGAACCCCGGCTGATTCCCAGCTGCAGCCGCCCGCCGCTGATCAGGTCCGTCGCGGCGGCCTCCTCGGCCATGTACAGCGGGTTTTCGTAGCGCATGTCGATCACGCCGGTTCCCATTTCGATCCGGCTGGTCCGGGCGGCGACGGCGGCCAGCAGCGGGAACGGGGAGGCTTGTTGCCGGGCGAAGTGGTGCACCCGGAAAAACGCGCCGTCCACGCCCAGTTCCTCGGCGGCGACGGCCAGTTCGATGCCCTGCAGCAGGGCTTCGCGGGCGGTCCGGGTGCGGGAACCCTCGCCGGGTCCCCAATGGCCGAAGGACAGGAATCCGATGCGCTTCATGTCAGGGGCAACACGGGAGGGCCCGGCGGCATTCCGGGTCGCCCCAATGTCTGCTCCCCGCCGAGGTGACACTTCGCGCCCATGTTGGTTCAAAGGATCGGCGCGAAGTATCACCTCGGCGGCTAAAGGCGCATTCCGCGCGTCTTGGACTTGGCCGCGGCCACAAAGTCTCTGATTTTGGCCAGGTCCTTCACCCCGCGGGAGGACTCGACGCCGGAGGAGACGTCCACACCCCAGGCACCCGCCTGCGAGGCCGCATCGGCGACGTTGGCGGGATCCAGCCCGCCGGCCAGCAGCCAGTTCCGCCCGTCCAGCCCTTTGGCGCGGACCGAGGAGTAGTCCCAGGCCTCGCCGGAGCCGGGCACCGCTGCGTCGATCAGGAGCAAGTCCTCGCCCCAGTCGGCGAACGCGTCCGGTGCGGCGGACATGGTGACGGCCCGGATGAGTCTGAGCCCGGCGTCGTGCACGGTTCGTACGTCGTCCGGGGTTCGGTCGCCGTGGAGCTGGACCCACTCGAGCCCCGCCTCACGGGCACGGACGACGGCGTCTGCCGCGGCTTCGTGCCGGAAGACGCCGACGGCAGGGATCCCGGCCGGGACGTGGGCCAGGAGTTCCCGTGCCTGCGCCGGCGTGACTTCGCGGGGGCTGCGGGTCAGGACGAAGCCGACGGCGTCCGCCCCGGCGTCCGCGGCGGTGCGGACCGACTCGGGGGTGCTGAGCCCGCATACCTTGACGAACATCCGGCTCCTTCTTCGGTGTTTACGTTGCTTCTGCCACCGACGGTAGCAAGGACTTCGGCAGGCCGGCGCGCCGGGTGCCCAGATGACGGGCCCCGGGATGACGACGCCGCGCCCGCCCCCGAGGTGACATTTGGCGCCCATGTGCTTCCAGAACATCGGCGCGAAGTCTCACCTCGGCCCCGGTTCCCGGCCGGCGGATAGGGTGGAGGGATGGAGATCATCCGCTTTGCCGAGCTGAAAGCCCAACCCTGGCGCAACGGCGGCGGCGTGACGCGCGAACTGGCCAGCCATTCGACGTCGACGCCTTCCCCCGACGGCGCAGGGCCAGGCAGCACGGGTTCCGCCAACGGCTGGGACTGGCGGGTGAGCATTGCCGACGTGTCCAAGGCGGGCGACTTCTCGGCGTTCCCCGGGATGGACCGCGTCCTCACCGTCGTGGAGGGCGAGCTCCTGCTGCTCATCGTCGACGGCGCCGAGCACCCGCTCGAGAAGTACCGCCCGTTCCGGTTCTCCGGCGACGACGCCGCGTCCGGGGCACTGCCCACGGGCGACATCCGGGACCTGAACGTCATCACCCGCAACGGCCTGTTCAAGGGCTACACCTCCATCATCGAACTCTCCAAGAAGCGGGCGCATCCCGTGTTCGAGCGCCAGCTGGGAATCCTGCTGCAGGGCCAGGCTTCGGTCACCCCCGGCGCGGCCGGATCCGGCCGGGCCGACGTCGAACCAGCCGACAGCGCCGCCGGCGCCGCCGGCGCCGCTGCGGCCGAGCCGGCGACGCTCGCCCGCTATGACGCCGTCGTTGGTTCCGATACCGCCACGCCGGAGATCCTGGGCCGGGGCTTCCTCGCCGTCGTGTCGATCGACAGCGTCGGCGATTAACCCTCCGTAGCCTTTACGCGCGTGCCGCCGATGCCCACCGAGTCCTGGGACAGGCGCTGCGCGAGCCAGATCGGCACGATCGAGACGACGATCAGCACGACCGCCACGACGTTGACCACCGGCGCCTGGTTGGGCCGGAAGAGGTTCTGCAGGATCCAGATCGGCAGGGTCGTGTCCCCGGCGCCGATCGTGAAGGTGGTCACGATGATCTCGTCGAAGCTCAGCGCGAAGGCCAGCAGCCCGCCGGCCAGCAGGGCGGAGCGGAGCTGCGGGAACGTGACCAGCCGGAACGTGGTGAACACGCCGGCGCCCAGATCGGCGGACGCCTCCTCCAGTCCGCCCTGCATCCGGCGAAGCCGCGCAATGACGTTGTTGAACACCGTCACCATGCAGAAGGTGGCGTGCGCGATCACCACGGTCCACATGCTCAACGAGACACCCAGGATGGTGGTGAACATGTTGTTCAGCGCGATGCCGGTCACGATGCCGGGCAGCGCGATCGGCAGGATCACGAGCAGGCTGATGACGTCCCGGCCGAAGAATTGATAACGCAGCAACGCGAGCGCCAGCAGCGTCCCCAACACCAGCGAAATGAGCGTCGAGACCGCCGCCACCCACAGCGAGGTGACCAGGGCCTCGCGGACGCCGGTGGAGTCGAGGGCCCGCCCCCACCATTCCAGGGTGAACCCCTGCGGCGGCCAGCCGAACGTCCGGTCCGCGTTGAAGGAGTTCACCACCACCAGCAGCAGTGGGACGTAAATGAAGAGGAACACCAGCGCGGTGACGACGCCGAGAACGACTTTGGCGCTTCGGGAAAGTCTCATGGTGCTCCTGCCGTGTGGTCCGGGCCAACCGCCGCCATTGTCACAGGCTGTTGAGGGCGCCGGAGCGCCGGACGATGAAGAGGTACAGCGTGATGATCGCGATCGGCACCAGTGACACTGCCGCCGCGAACGGCAAGTTGTKCGCGGCCCCGACGTTCGCGTAGACCACGGTGCCGAGCATCTGGGTGGTGCCGCCGACGATCTGGGCGGTGATGTAGTCCCCCAGCGAGAGCGAGAACGTGAAGATCGTCCCGGCAATGATGGAGGGGACCAGCAGCGGGAACATGACCAGCCGCATCGTGGTCAGCGGCTTCGCGCCCAGGTCCCCGGAGGCCTCCAGCAGCGATTCGGGAACCCGGTCGAACCCGGCGTAGATCGGCAGGATCATGAACGGCAGCCAGATGTAGGCCAGCGTCAGGATCACGGCGCTTTCGCCGTACCCCGGCGATTGCAGCCCGATCGGCGCACCCAGCCACTCCAGCAGCCCGCCGTCGGCCAGCACATTCCGCCAGGCGTAGGCCTTGACGAGGTAGCTGGCCCACAGCGGCATCAGCACGGCCACCACCAGCAGCTTCTGCCAGCGCGGGCTGGCCACCTTGGCGATGAAGAACGCCATGGGCAGGGCAAGGACCAGGTCGATCAGCGTCACGGCAATGGCGATCCACAGCGTCCGCAGGGTGATGCGCTGGTAGACCGGATCGGTCAGGACCGTCACGATATTTTCCGTGGTCCATTCTGTGGACACCTTGCCGGTGAAGGTGTCCACAGTCCAGAACGCGGTGATCAGCAGCGCCGCCAGGGCTGCGATGTAGACGAGCACCAGCCAGCCGGCGGGGGCCGTAACCAGCCCCGCCAGCCGAAGCTTCGGCGAGCGGTGGAGTAACGCCGAGAACTTGTGGGCCTTGGGCCGGGGCACGGCGGCAGCTGCCGGCGGGGCCCCGGGGACCGGGTGCTGCGTCTGGACCGTCATGTCAGCCCTTGATCTCCGTCCACGCCTTCGTCCACTCCGCGTAATCCGTGCACTGGACGTCCGTGCGGCCGTCCAGGCACTTCGCCACTGGGGTGGTCCAGTACCAGATCTGCTTGGCGTAGGCCTCGTCGCCGGAATGATAGGTCTCGCAGTGCGTCTTGTCGACGGTCAGATCGCAGGCCTTGGGGTTGGCCGGCGATTCACCGAAGAACTCCGCCACAGCCGCATTCGCCTTGGGGCTGGCGATGTAGTCGAGCCACAGGTAGGCGCAGTTCTGGTGCTTGGATACCGAACTGATCATCCATGTGTCCGACCAGCCGGTGGCGCCCTCTTCGGGGAGGAGGGTCTTCACGTTGGTCCCGTTCGCACCGGCGATGTTCGCGCCCACCTGCCACGTGGTGCCGACCACCGTGCTGCCGCTGGCGAAGGCCTGGACCTCTTTGACGACGTCGCTCCAGTACTCGCCGATGTGCTGGCGCTGCTCCTTCAGCAGGGCAACAGAGGCCGCGAGCTGGTCCTTGTCCAGCGCGTAGGGGTTCTTGATGCCGAGCTCCGGCTTGTGCGCCATCAGGTACACGGCGGCGTCGGCGATGTAGATCGGCGAGTCGTACGCGGTGACCTTGCCGCTGTGCTTGGCGGCGTCGTCGAACACGGCCCTCCAGGACGTGGGCGCCGGGGTGACGGCATCCACGGAGTACATCAGCAGGTTGGCGCCCCAGCCGTGCGGCATCCCGTAATTCTTGCCGTCGACAGTGTTCCAGGCCTTGTCCTTCAGGAACGGGTACACGTCGGCGTAGTTCTTCAGCAGGCTCATGTTGACGGGCTCCACGTTGTTGCCGGCTATCAGCCGCAGGGAGGCGTCGCCGGAGGCCGAGACGACGTCGTACTGGCCGGTCCGCATCAGGGTCACGGCCTCGTCCGAGGTGCCGAAGGGCTTGAAGTTCACCTTGCAGCCGGTCTCTTTCTCGAAAGGGGTCACCCAGTCGACGGCGGGGTCGTTGCTGCCGTCCTCGGCGTAGCCCGGCCAGCCGAGGATGGAGAGCTGCCCCTCGCCCGGGCCGATTTCGGTCTTGACCGGCTGCGCGGACTGGGTGGCAGATCCCCCGCCGGTGGTGCCGCAGCCCGCCAAGATGAGGGCTGCCGCCGCGGCCACCCCAACCACGAGGGAGGCCCTGTTCCTTGATGCCATGATCCTTACCTTTCGTTGTGGGGTGAATCAGATTCAGGCTCGGGGCGCGGACATACGATTCAGGAGCCGGCGGGCGGCAGCCAGACGGCGTCGTCATCGTCCCAGCTCACCGTGACGCGCCGGTCCAGCAGTTCGGCGTCGCCGCCTTGTAGCGTCTCCGGCTCCAGCACGACGACGGCGGGACCGTCGTCGAGCTGCACCCGCACCTGGGTGGCATGCCCCACGTAGACGAGGGAGGCGACGGTTCCGGGGAGGGACGTGACGCCGTCGCGCGGTTCCGGGGCCGCCGCCCAGGACAGGCGCAGCCGCTCCGGCCGGATGCAGACCTGCTCCGCGCGGCCGTAGAGTTTCTGGGCGAGGCCGGCGTCGAAGATGTTGGACGTGCCGACGAAGTTGGCCACGAACGCGCCGCCGGGGCGCTCGTAGATCTCGTGCGCCGTGCCGATCTGTTCCAGGCTCCCGTTGTTGAAGACGCCGATCCGGTCACTCATGGTCAGGGCCTCCTCCTGGTCATGGGTGACGAAGATGAAGGTGATGCCCAGCGAGCGTTGCAGCTCTTTGAGTTCCACCTGCATCTGCTGCCGGAGCTTCAGGTCCAGGGCGCCGAGCGGCTCGTCCAGCAGCAGGACCTTGGGCTGCACCACCAGCGCCCGCGCCAGGGCCACGCGCTGGCGCTGGCCGCCGGAGAGCTGGGCGGGCTTGCGTCCGACGAACTTCCCCAGCTGCACCCGTTCCAAGGCGTCGCGGGCCCGCTCGTGGCGCTCCTTCCTGGGCATGCCGCGCACGCGCAGGCCGTAGGCGACGTTGTCGATCAGGGACATGTGCGGGAACAGGGCGTAGTCCTGAAAGACGGTGTTGAGGTTCCGTTCGAAGGGCGCCATTCCGGTGACGTCCTTGCCCTCGAGTTCGATACTTCCGGAGGTGGGCAGCTCGAAGCCTGCGATCAGGCGCAGGACCGTGGTCTTGCCGGATCCTGACGGCCCGAGCATCGAGAAGAACTCGCCCTGGCGGATGTCCAGGTCCACGGCGTTGACGGCGACGGTGTCGCCGAAGACTTTGGTGAGTTTCCGCAGGCGGATCGCCGGAACCGCGTCCGTTCCCGTCTGCCGGCCGGCGGCGAGCGTTTCGGTCATGGGGTGCGCCTAACTCCGTTGCCGGATCGTTCCAGATGCGACACAGCGGGGTGTGATTCAGGCCACAACGGGCTGTTGAGCCAAATGCTATTACTCCATAGGTTTTGTGTATAGACCCCCGGAAAAGCCCGCATTAGGATGGCTTCAACCGGGCGCGGGGAGCCCCCAGCGTCCGTTGCAGGTGCAGGAACCGCCACGCCAAAACTGCCAGGGAGGCCCGGATGCTGCTGACACCGCAGGGCGCCTCCCGGAGCCTGGCGGCCGTGTTCACGCCCATCAAGTCCCGGGGCCTGGTGGACGAGGTATGCGGCCGGATCGAACAGGCGGTGGAAACCGGTCTGCTCACCAGCGGCCAGCGGCTGCCCAATGAGACGGAGCTCGCCGCCGCCCTGGGCGTTTCCGCGGTGACGGCCCGTGAGGCACTCTCGCAGCTCCGGACCTCGGGCATCATCCGCACGTCCCGGGGCCGCAACGGCGGAAGCTTCATCGCGGACGACGTCCTGCCCTCCCGGGAGCGCGCCCTGGAGCAGCTGCGCGAACTCACCCGGCTCCAGATCAGCGACCTGGGACTGCACTACCAGGCCATTGCCGCCGCCTGCGCCGGCGTCGCGGCCCGGCGCTCCGACGCCGCGGACATGGCAATACTGCGTTCCTTCATCCCCGCCGCGGAAGAGGATCCGCTGCACTGGCGGCTGGCCCTGTCCGAGTTCCTGCTCGAGGTGGCCGCCATCGCCCGCTCGGCCCGGCTGGCCCGGGAGCTGATCCGCCTGCAGGTAGACCTGGGCACCCTCACGCTGCTGCCCTGCGCCGACTCCCGCTACCGTACGACGACAGCCGGCCTCCTCGAGGAGGCCGCGGCCGCCGTCGAATCCCACCAGCCGGCAGCCGCGGAAGCAGCCGTAAAAGCCCTGGTCACCGCCACCACGGACTGGCTGCTGAACGAACAGTCCAAACGCTACTGACCAGTTCCTTCGAGCCAAGGATCCCGATGCCTGAAACCACCGCCTCCCCCGACACAAGCACCCTGCCCGCCGCGGAACTCGACGCCGTCATCACCGGCGTCGAGGACCGGCTCGCGGCGTGGGCCGCGGAGACGGGAACAGCACTGGCGGCCCTCTCCGGCAAGGTCACCGGCACCGCCGTGGACAAGCTCATCCGGCCGGTGGTCGAGGAACTGGTCCGGACCCCCGACGGCTACGCTGCCGGCGCCGGCTTCCTCGCCAACGCCGGGCTGCTGGGGCCGGAACGCAGCTACATCGCCTGGTGGCAGGGCGAGGAGCTGGAACATGTGGACGCCCTCGCCAATTTCAGCCCCAACTCCATCAGCCGGTACGTCAAGTCCGAGTGGTTCCGCATCCCCGTGGAAACCGGCCAAGCCCACGTGACCGGGCCCTACGTCGATTTCCTGTGCACGGACGAATACGTCCTCACCTTCACGCACCCTGTGTTTTGCCGCCCGGACGGTCCGGTGGTGGGCATTGTGGGGATGGACGTCACCGTGCAGCGGCTGGAGCGCGGCGCCATGCCGGGTCTGCGCCGGATCGGGGACCGGGCCACGCTGGTGAACTCTGACGGCCGCGCCATCGTCTCGGCGGCCCCGGACATCGCCGCCGGTGACCTCGCCGCGGCCGAGGACGGCTGCAGCGTCTATCCCGTGGGCCGGAAGTTCCGGATCTGGACCGGCGCCACCGCGCTCTGACCCCCATCGGCTGCTCCCCACCGGCCCCCTCGCCTCGCAAGCTCGGCCAGGGAACCCTGCCGGCGTGGGCCCGACTGCCCTTTTGAGGGGTCATGAGGGCACATACGGAGCACTCGATTGTGGTTACGGCGTCGATCCTCGGGCCGGTGGGTTCGCCTCTGCGCAGGGGCGTTGCTAAGCTGGAATGAAGGCCCCTTCTTTGGGCCTCCGGACGACGGATCAGTACCCGGCACGCGACAAGACTGGCCACAGGAGCAGTCATGTCGTGGTTAATTCTTATTCTTTCGGGCTCGTTGGAAGCCGTCTGGGCCGCAGCCCTGCACCGGACAGCGCAGGCCACGGGCCGCCGCCGGATCGCACCGGCCGCCGTCTTCCTCGTCTCAGTGCTCGCCAGCACCGGCGGGCTCGCCGTCGCGATGCAGTCCATTCCGACCGGAACCGCCTACGCCGTCTGGGTGGGCGTCGGCGTCGTGCTGACCTCCGCCTACGCCATGGTCAGCAAAGTCGAGCCCGCGACGGCGGGGCGGATCCTGCTCCTCGGCGGGATCGTCGCCTGCGTGGCCGGCCTGAAGCTGGTGGCGTAACCATGGCCGCGAACCGCACGCCGATACCGGCAACCAAGGCCCCGGCAACCAAAGCGCCGGCCACCACGCTGGCCTGGCTCATCCTGCTCGCATCCGCCGTACTGGAGGCGGTCTGGGCCACGGCCTTGGGCCTCTCCGACGGCTTCACCCGTCCGCTGCCCACCCTCGTCTTTGCGCTGACCGCGACCCTGAGCATGGCCGGGCTGGGTCTGGCCGTGAAAAGCATCCCGCTCGGCACGGCCTACGCCGTCTGGGTGGGGATCGGCGCGGCGCTGACGGTCGGCTGGGCGATGGCGACCGGCGTCGAACCGGCAAGCCCGCTCAAATTGCTGTTCATCGCCGGGATTGTTGGCTGCGCGGCGGGTCTGAAGCTCCTGCCGGCGGCGAAATAGGCAACGGAACCGGCGTCGGAGGCCCATCAGCCGCCATTCCCCGCGGAATCTCCCCACCCTTAAGGCAGTACGACGGCGTGTCCCCCGCGGCGCGCCGTCGTACCGGCCGCACAGCATTCAGAGGTGGGGAGATTCTTCCGTCGGGGCCGGAATAGCCGCGCGCACCCCGAGGTTCTTGGCAGGGACCGAACTACCCAAAGCGCGATTGGAGACCAAAGATGACGGCAGCGACAGTCCGGCTCGGCGACGGCCTGATGGTCAGCCCCCTGGGGTTCGGCGGCATGGCCCTGACCCCGGTGTACGGGGACGTGGATCCGGCCGAGGCGCTGCGGACCCTGCATCACGCGGTGGACGCCGGCGCCAGCTTCATCGACACGGCGGACATCTACGGGGGTGGCAGCAACGAGGAGCTGATCGCCAAACTCCTTAAGGAGCGCCGCAGCGAGGTGGAGCTGGCCACCAAGTTCGGGCTGGTGGGCACGCCGGCCACCGGCTACTCCGACATCCGGGGCGACGCCGCCTACGTGCGGGAGGCCGTGGACCGAAGCCTGCGGCGGCTGGGCACCGACACCATCGACCTGTACTACATGCACCGCCGTGACCTCCGCGTTCCGATAGTGGAAACCGTGGAGGCCATGGCGGGGCTGGTGCAGGCCGGCAAGGTGCGGCACCTTGGCCTGTCTGAAGTGACGGCCGAGGAGCTGCGTGAAGCCAGCAGTGTCCACCCGATCGCCGCGGTCCAGAGCGAATGGTCCATCTGGAGCCGCGATGTCGAACGCAGCGTTGTTCCCGCGGCGGCCGAACTCGGGGTGGGTTTTGTGCCCTATTCGCCGCTGGGCCGGGGATTCCTCACCGGCACCGTGGACGCGGCGTCGCTGGGCAGCAACGACTTCCGCCGCAACATCCCGCGTTTCGCCGAAGCGGCGCTGGACGCCAACCAGGGGGTGGTCGCCGCCGTGCAGGCAGTCGCGGCTGAACTTGCCGCTTCCGGGCAGGCTGCAACTCCTGCCCAGGTGGCTCTGGCCTGGCTGCTCGTGCAGGGCCGGAGCCTGGGATTGCCCGTGGTCCCCATCCCCGGCACGCGCAAGGCGGACCGGATTGACGAGAACCTGGGTGCTTTGACGCTCGACTTCACCCCGGCGCAACTGGAGAAGCTCGACGCCGCTGCGGACGCCGTCGTGGGCTCTCGCTCCGCGGACCCAAACTGGGTGTCCCAGGGCCGTGAATAGCGTCTCCGTAGACTGAAGCCCATGGACTCGCTCATTCACTCGTTACGGAACATCACCATCCGCCGGATTTCGGTCAGCGAGATGGACAACAACGTGTATCTGCTCACCGCGAAGGCGTCCGGTGCCCAGCTCCTGATCGATGCGGCCGATGATCTGGCCGCCATCCAGGAACTGCTGTCCGACGCCGCCGCGGATACTTCCGCGGAGCCGAAATTGGCGCTGGTTGCCACCACCCACCAGCACTGGGACCACGTCCGGGCGCTGCCGGGCCTGGTGGAAGCCACCGGCGTGAAGACGGCGGCCGGGACTGATGACGCCCCGGAACTGCCCGTGCCGGTGGATGTTCTGCTGGATCACGGGGACGTCGGCAACTTCGACGGCTTCGACGTGACGGCAGTGCACCTGCGCGGCCACACCCCGGGGTCGATCGCGCTGGTTTACCAGGACCCGGAGGGCCCGGCGCACATTTTCTCCGGCGACTCGCTGTTCCCCGGCGGCGTGGGTAACACGCAGAAGGATCCCGAACGGTTCGCCCAGCTGATCAGCGATGTCAGCGAGCGGTTGTTCGATGTATACCCGGATGACACCGTGGTGCACCCGGGCCACGGGAAGCCCACCACCCTGGGCGCGGAACGCCCGCATCTGGAGGAGTGGCGCGCCCGCGGCTGGTAGCTGGCCGCTGCGCTTTCAGACTGGCGCTACGCTTTCGGACGGACGCTGCGGGAATCCCCGTAGCGTCCGTCCGTTTGTGTAGCGGAAAACCCTGGGGCCACGACCGCCGGGTTCCCTGACCGAGCTTGCGAGGTTAGGGAGCGGTTGGGGATTAGCGGCTGCGGCGTTCGTTCGACGCCGGGGCTGACGCGCGGCGGGGTCCGCCGCTGCGTGCCGGACGGCCCTCGCCGGAACGGCCGTTGCCGCCGCCTGCGTATGAGCCGCCCGAGGTGCCGCCGGTGTTGGAGGACCAGACAGCCGCGCTGCCTCCGGATTTGCTTCCGCCGGACTTCGCACCGGCAGCTGCACGCTGGCCGGTTGCCGGACGGCCGTTACGCTGGCCGCCGGTTGCGCCACCTGTGCGGGGTGCACCGCTGCGGGGGGCGCCGCTGCGGGGAGCCGAAGCGCCCCGGGCGTCGCTACGACCTTCTGCTGCGCGGCCGTCGGAACCGCGGCCGGCCGACGCGCGGCCGCCTGCAGCCGGAACATCGTTGCGGTGGGTGCCGTACGACGTCGAGCGGGCACGGGTGCTGCGGCGCTCGGCGCGCTCGGCATCCTGACGGTCCTCGTTGCGCTCGATGACGCGCTCGGCAGCGTTGCGGGCAGCGGCCTGGCCTTCGTAGGCCACGGCACGGCGCTCGGCCCGCGGAAGGTCGGTGCGGGGAGCTTCGGTTCCGACGCGTCCGCGTCCGCCACGGCCACCCCGGCCACCCGCAGTGGGTGCCGCCTGGGTGGTGCGGCGGGCGCGCTTGCGCTCGGCGTTGGCACCGGTGGAGCTGCCGCCGCCCTGGTTGGACTTGGCTGCCAGCAGCGCGGCGCGGGTGCGCGGATCGATCTTGTCGGCCATTTCGCCGACCAGCTGGGCAACCAGCGGGGAGTTGGCGGTGACGCGCTCGAAGTTAACCTCGACGCCGGCAGCCTTCATGAGCTTCTTGACGTCGGACTGCTGCTCCGGGAGGGTCAGCGTGACCACGGTGCCGTCGGAGCCTGCGCGGGCCGTACGGCCTGAGCGGTGCAGGTATGCCTTGTGCTCCGTGGGCGGATCCACGTGGATGACCAGTTCGACGTCGTCGACGTGAACGCCGCGGGCGGCGACGTCGGTGGCGACCAGGACGCGGACCTCGCCCGAGGAGAACTCGGCCAGGTTGCGGTCACGGGCGTTCTGCGACAGGTTGCCGTGCAGGTCGACGGCGGGGATGCCGGCGTCGGTCAGGGTCTTCGCGAGCTTGCGGGCGTGGTGCTTGGTGCGCAGGAAGAGCACGCGGCGGCCGGCACCCGAGGCGAGCTCGACGATCAGCTGCTTCTTGACGGTCTGGTCGTTGACGACCAGCACGTGGTGTTCCATGGTGGTCACCGCGGCCTGTGATTCGTCCACGGCATGGGTCAGCGGGTTGGACAGGTAACGCTGGACGATCTTGTCCACGCCGTTGTCCAGGGTGGCGGAGAACAGCAGGCGCTGGCCCTGGCTGGGGGTCATGTCCATAAGCTTCTTGACCACCGGGAGGAAGCCGAGGTCGGCCATGTGGTCGGCCTCGTCCAGGACGGTGATCTCGACGCCTTCGAGGGTCAGGATGCGCTGGCGGATCAGGTCCTCCAGGCGGCCCGGGCAGGCGATGACGATGTCGACGCCGGCGCGCAGCGCCTTTTCCTGGCGGGCCTGCGAGATGCCGCCGTAGATGACGGTGGTGTTCAGGCCCATGGCCTTTGCCATCGGCTCGATCGTGGCGTTGATCTGGGTGGCCAGTTCGCGGGTCGGTGCGAGGACCAGGCCCATCGGGCGGCCGGGCTTGCGGAAGTGCTTGGCTTCCCGCTCAGCGAGTCGTGCTACAAGCGGGATGGCGAAAGCAATGGTCTTGCCGGAGCCGGTGCGGCCGCGGCCCAGGACGTCGCGTCCGGCCAGGGTGTCCGGGAGGGTCTTGACCTGGATGGGGAACGGTTCGACGATCCCCTGGGCGGTCAGCGTGTCGGCAAGTGCTTTGGGCGTGCCGAGGGCAGCAAAAGTAGTCATAAGTTTCAAAGGTCTTTCAGGCGGCATCCATGCGGATATCGGCCCCCGGTGCCGGTTGGCCCAGGGGTTCGCCGAAGAAAAGTCAGGTGATCAACCGGCCAGCTGCTGTAAGAAGCGGCGGCCAGGACCAAATAGAACGCGTTCATCGACGCAGGATGTGCCTCTCACATGAAAAAACCCACTCCCTGAGCGGAATCCGAAAGGAATCCAGCAGGGGAACCGGTTGATGAACCGGACCGGTCATTCAAGACCAAAGTGGGCATCACTGCACATCAAGTTCACCCAGTCTATCATCCGGCGGGGCCAGGGCCGCCTTCTCCCCGCTCAGGGCACCAAAGCGGGCGCCTGGAACAGCGGCACGTGCGACGCCGGCCGCACGGCCCCCGGGGCCTTCGCCGGCGGCAGCATAGACGGCTCACTGCCGGCCGCGGCGCCGAACGCTGCGGCCGGGCCGCGCCCGGCGGCCGGAACCGGCACCCGCACTATCACCAAGGCCTCGGTGTCAATCAGACGCCGGGTTCCGGTGCCTTCATCCAGGATCCAGAACAGGTCCGTGTCCGCCACAGTCCGGATTACCTCGCCCCGATGGAAGAGCTTGCCGTTGTGCCACGCTTCAATCTGGTCCCCCACAGACAACTCCCCCATCGATTGAACCTGCTGCGAAACTTCTGCAGTCATGGCCTGCCCCTTCCCCCGATTCGGATTCACCCCAGTGTCATTCCGCTCTCAGGCTTCAGCCTCCACCATGAAGGTTTCGACGGCGTTTCCGTGCGGTGATGTTCTTGTGTCGCCCAGTCCTTGGTTCCGCCGGCAGCCTCCCCCTGCCATGATGTGGAAAACGACCCCACCACCCACACGACCGACGAGGACAACGATGACGGAGCACAATCACCCCGCGGAGACCAGCAGCGCCAGCGCGGCCGAGGTGTGGGACGAGAAATACCGGAGCCGGACAAGGATCTGGAGCGGCGAACCGAATCCGCAGCTGATTGCCGAGGCCTCGTCCCTTCCGCCCGGGACGGCCCTTGACCTGGGCTGCGGCGAGGGTGCCGACGCCATCTGGCTCGCCAGCCGCGGCTGGAAAGTCACCGCCGTCGACGTCTCCACTGTCGCGCTGGAACGGGCCGAAGCGCACGCGCAGGAACGGGGCCAAGGCGGGAACATCACGTGGGTGCGGGAGGATCTCGCCACGTGGGTGCCTGGGGAGCTGTTCGATCTGGTCACGGCCCAGTTCCTGCATTCCACGGTGATGCCCTGGCAGCAGGCCCTCCAGCTGGCCGCCGCCGCGGTGCGGACCGGCGGAACACTGCTGATTGTGGGCCACCACCCCGCGGGGCTGCCGCCGTGGGGGCAGCACCACCATGCGCCGGAGAAGTTCTACACGGCCGAGCAGCTGGCGCGCGAGCTGGGCATTGAGGAGCCCGAGTGGCGCCTCGACGTCGTGGACACCCGGCACCGCAGCGCCACCGGGCCCGACGGCGAAGCTGCCGCCCTCACGGACGCCGTCCTGCGCGCCACCCGCCTCGCCGCCCGCTGACCGCGGCTGATCCGCCGTTTCGACGTCGCCGTCACCGGTGACGTGCCGGTTCGGCGGGAGGCCCCGGCGACCCGCACAGTAGCGGCGAACCCGCGTTCTCCGCCTGTCGGCAGCCTCGACCCTGCCCTGCCCGGGGCACGCCGCCCGCGGAAAACTGTTGCGGGAAATCGACCGGCCGCCGGAGCCATCCGATTCCCGTTCTGCTTCGAATCACCAGCGGAACCCGATCCAACGTGTCCGGAGATGACCGGATCCGCTAAGCACCAGGTCGGCGAACAAGATCGCGACATCGAGTTTTCGCCGGAAAGGCAAGATCATGGCAATGAACGACAAGGCCAACTACACGGTCATCCACCACCTCGGCGCGGCCAAGGAAGGAGCCGGAAAGTTCACCGGCAACGACGAGCTCAAGCGCGAGGGCCAGAATGACCAGACCCAGGCCAGGTTGCAGGAGGCCGTCGAAACGGGTGAAGTACGCGGCGGCTGACATCGGAGTTCAGGACGCAGCTGGCAAGCTCACCCGGGGCTATAGCAAGGACTAGGTAGCGCCCCCGAGCGGATGGTCCGGGCCGGGGAGAAACCCGGCAGGCGAGAGCACCTGAACGTGCGGTCCCGTCGTCGACCTCGCCGGTAGCCCGCGAATTCGCCGGAACTTTCCGGCGACCCCGCACGCTACCGGCGACATCGCGCGTCCCGGCCCCGCGTTTCCCGGATTCAGATATGACATGGGACACTGGACGACAACTGAGGCCATGTCGGTCGACGGTTGTCGACCATGGGAACGCCGGGAAAGGCCGCCGGTCAGCCCGGGCCGGAGCCGCGGCGGTAGACGGACGCCGGCGTCGAAAATTCCCGGTTTCGCGGCGGAGCGGGCCATTTAGCCCTCCGGCCCGGAGGCCCAGCGCGTCCCCCGGGGGCCCCGCCACGGGAAGCTCGACGGCGCTGGGTCGCCGGGCACCGGCGCCGCGGAACCGCCCAAATCCCGCCTCTACGCTTAAACCACACGACAAAGTGTTACCTCCATCACACCTCCGATGGATCCGTGCGGGCCTGCGGCGGAATGCTCTCCGCCCGTGGCCCGCCTGTAACAAGGAAGAAGCCTAATGTCTGAACGCACCACCACGGCTGTCCCGAACATCGCTCAAGAGTCCTCCCCCGGCAGCCAAGGCCAGGAACCGCACCTCGCCCGCGCACTGGGCAACCGCCACATCCAGCTGCTGGCCATCGGCGGTGCGATCGGCACCGGACTGTTCATGGGCTCCGGCAAGACCATCTCGCTGGCCGGCCCGTCCGTCATCTTCGTCTACATGATCATCGGCTTCATGCTGTTCTTCGTCATGCGGGCCATGGGCGAGATCCTGCTCTCCAACCTGAACTACAAGTCCTTCAGCGACTTCGCCGGCGATCTCCTGGGCCCCTGGGCGGGCTTCTTCACGGGCTGGTCCTACTGGTTCTTCTGGGTGGTGACCGGCGTGGCCGACATCGTCGCGATCGCCGGGTACGTGGACAAGCTCGCACCGGGCACTCCCCTGTGGATCCCGGCCCTGATCACTCCCGTGGTGCTGATCCTGCTGAACCTTCCCACGGTCAAGGCCTTTGGCGAGGCCGAATTCTGGTTCGCCATCATCAAGGTGGTGGCCATCCTGGCCCTGATCGGCACCGGCATCGTAATGATCGCCACGAACTTCACCTCCCCCAACGGCGCAGTGGCGAACCTGGCCAACATGTGGAACGACGGCGGCATGTTCCCGCACGGCATGTTCGGCTTCATCCTGGGCTTCCAGATCGCCATCTTCGCCTTCGCCGGCATCGAACTGGTGGGCACCGCGGCGGCAGAAACCAAGGACCCCGAGAAGAACCTGCCGCGGGCCATCAACTCCATCCCCATCCGTGTCCTGCTGTTCTACGTAGGCGCCCTGGTGGTCATCATGGCGGTCAACCCGTGGCGCACCATCGATGCCGCCAGCAGCCCCTTCATCGGCATGTTCACCCTGGCCGGCCTCGGCATCGCCGCGGTGGTCATCAACCTGGTGGTGCTCACCTCCGCGGCCTCCAGCGCCAACTCCGGCATCTACTCCACCTCGCGCATGGTCTACGGCCTGGCCCAGGACGGCAACGCCCCGAAGGCCTTCGGAAAGCTGAGCATCCGCAAGGTTCCGCAGAACGCCCTGCTGTTCTCCTGCATCTTCCTGCTGGCCGGCCTGGTCCTGCTCTACTCGGGCGACTCCGTGATCGGCGCCTTCACCGTGGTCACCTCGGTGGCCTCCGTGCTCACCATGTTCGTCTGGTCCATGATTCTCATCAGCTACATCGTGTTCCGCCGCCGCCGTCCCGAGCTGCACGCGGCCTCCAAGTTCAAGATGCCGGGCTCGGGCTTCATGCCGTACGTGGTGCTCGCCTTCTTCGGCTTCATGCTGGTGGCGCTTGGCCAGGCCGACGACACCCGGCTCGCCCTGCTGGTGGCGCCGCTCTGGTTCCTGATGCTGGGCGGGGCCTGGTACTTCAACCGCCAGACGCCGCTGCAGCAGGCCCGGATTGCGGAATGGAAAGCCATCCGCGACGCCGATTCCGTCCCCGCAGCGGGCTAGGCAAAAACCCGCCACCCGGCGCCCCGAAGGGCACCCGGGCAGGGAGCTCCGGCCGGATCCACCGGCCGGAGCTCCCTTGGTTTAACTCCAGCGCTTCAGGCGCGGAAAACTCGGGCACCGCGGCCGGGCGGCGCCGGCCTTACCGCCGCCCGGAGACCCGCGGGGCAACCACGACGGCGGCGACGCCGATCAACGCCGTCAGGGCGAAGACCCCGCCGAAGGAGGCCACCGCCGTCGGGAACGCCGCAAAAATGATTCCCGTGGTGGCGAGCGACAGCGCCCCGCCAAGCGAATCGGAAATGGACATCGCGGAGCTGTTGAAGCCCTCGTTATCCCTGGTGGACAGGGCCAGGGTCATGACGCTCAGCCGCGCGTACATCACGCCCATGCCGCCACCCGCCACTACCCACGCGGCAATCGCGACGGCGGCCGGCCAGCCCAGGAGCGTGGTCACGAGCACCAGAACGACGGCGCCGAGGACCATGGCAGCCCCGGTCCGAACCGCGCGGCGGTGGTCCAGGCGGGACCCGAGTCTGCCCTGCACCGCGGAGCCGGCGGCCCACGAGACGGCTCCGCCCGTGAGCGCCAGTCCGGCGAAGGTGGGCGAGAAGGAGTACCGCTCCACCAGCAGGTACGGCAGGTAGACCTCGGCGCCGAAGAACGCCGCCGAGGCCAGGCCGCGCGTAAGAATGACGCTGGGGAGGCCCCGGCGGGCCGTCAGGGTTCCCCGCGGCACCAGCGGGCGGACGGCAATGAGGGCCACGACGACGGCGGCCACGGCCACGACTCCGCCCGCCACCGGAAGCCTCGAGGAGAGGTTCAGGCCAAGCACGGCGAGCGCCGCGAGGGCAGCCCAGGCCAGCCTGCCGGAGCCCGTGGACTTGCGGGTGGACATGTCCTTCGGTGCGGCGCCCTCCCGCGTTCCGGCGTCGGGCGTACCGCGCAGCCCGCGCAGGGCGGGAACGATCATCAGCAGGGCCGGCACCACCAGGCCCACCACGCCGAGGAAGACCCAATGCCAGCTGAGCACCTGCGCCACAATGCCGGCGGCGAAGGGTCCCACCAGCGAGGGAATCACCCAGGCCGCGGAAAACGCGGCGAAGATCTTCGGGTGCAGCACGGGCGGATAGACCCGGGCGATCACCACATACAGCGCCACGGTCATGGCGCCGCCGCCCAGGCCCTGGACCAGCCGGCCCGCCACGAGGGCGGGCATGGTCGACGCTGTTCCGGCGATCAGCAGGCCCAGCACAAACATGGCCACGGACGCGTACAGCGGCCCCACCGGGCCGCGCCGGTCCGACCAGTTTCCGGCGGCCACCATGCCGATGACGCCGGTGGCGAGCGGACCGGCGAACGCCAGGGCGTAGTAGGCGGCCCCATCCAGTTCACGGCTGACCAGCGGCATGATCGTGGTCACCGCCAGCGACTCGAAGGCAGCCAGGAACACGAGGGCACAGGCACCCAGGGTCACCAGCAGGTACTCGTGGTGGAAGATGCCGGCTGATTCCAGGGTCGGGGCGGGGGTGGTGCGGGGCAAGGGCGTGGCCTGATCGGTAGTCGTGGACGGATCCGCGGCACCTCAGCTGACATTGAGGTCAGGGCCCGTTGCCGGGCTGAGTTTCCTGGCGGAACCGGGATGTTGGCTTAAGGGGAAGCATGCCACAGCCGGCGGCCGGGACGCAGCCCTTGGCACCGGCGGGGTTCTATACTCGCGGGAAGACCACGGCGACAAGGACGCAATGACGTGACTGAACGAATCGGAATCATCGGTGGCGGGATTGTTGGCATCGCGCTGGCCCGCGCCCTTGCCCAGGCCGGGACGGGTGAGGTCACGGTCTTCGAGAAGGAGCACCGGCTGGCCGCCCACCAGACCGGCCACAACTCGGGCGTCGTCCACGCCGGCCTCTACTACGCCGAGGGCTCGCTGAAAGCGCAGCTATGCGTTGCCGGACGTGCGGCCCTGCGGGACTTCTGCCTGCAGAAGAACCTTCCCTACCGGGAAGTCGGCAAGCTGGTGGTCGCCGTCGACGAGTCCGAGCTGCCTGCCTTGGCCGAAATCGAACGGCGGTCCCGGGCGAACGGCGTGCCCGGCCTGGCCCGGGTCGACGGCGCCGCGCGGCTGCGCGAGATCGAACCGCACGTCGCAGGGGTAGCCGCGGTCCATTCACCGCACACCGCCGTCGTCGATTTCGCGGCGATTACGGAAGCGATGGCCCAGGACGTCCGCACCGCCGGCGGCACGGTCCTGCTGGGGCAGGAGGTGGTTGCGATGGCCGTTGAAGGCGGCACCGTGCGGGTAGGAACCGCCGGGTCCGAGCACGTCTTCGACCGGGTGATTGCCTGCGCCGGCCTGCAGTCCGACGTCGTGGCCCGCCTGGTGGGCGCCGACCCCTCGCCGAGAATCCTCCCGTTCCGGGGCGAATACTGGTCTCTCAGCCGGGAGCGGGACCACCTGGTGCAGGGGATGATCTACCCGGTGCCTGACCCCCGGTTCCCGTTCCTCGGCGTGCACTTCACCCGTGGCGTGTACGACGACGTGCATGTGGGTCCCAACGCCGTCCCGGCGCTCGCCCGCGAGGGCTACGGCTGGCGCTCCGTCTCGGTGAAGGACACCTGGGATTCGCTGCGGTGGCCCGGAGCCGGCCCGCTGGCGAAGAAGCACTGGCGGATGGGCATCGACGAGATCAGCGCGTCGCTCTTCAAACCGGCCTACTACCGCAAGGCCCGGCGCTTCATCCCCGAGCTCACCATGGCGGACCTGACGGCGAAGACAGCCGCGGGCGTCCGGGCCCAGGCCTGGGGCCGCGACGGGTCGCTGCTGGACGACTTCGCGGTGGACCAGATGGGGCCGGTGACGCTGCTGAGGAACGCGCCGTCGCCGGCCGCAACGTCGTGCTTGGCCATCGCGGACTACCTCGTCGAGCAGTATCTGAAGGCCCTGCGCCGCTGAGCCCAGCTGCCGCCAGATTCAGCCGGAGACGGGCTCAACCGCCGACGAAGCGGTTCCGCCCGGCGCGGTAGCCGAACACCGCCGCCAGCAATCCGACGACGAGGAACAGCACCCCGGCCGCCGCGAACGACCCCGTGGCCTGGTGCAGCTGGCCGACCATCAGCGTGCCGGTGGAGCCCACCCCGTAGCCCACGCCCTGCATCATGCCGGACAGGTGCGCGGCGGTGTGCCCGTCCCGGGTGCGGACCATGATCATGGTCAGCGCGACGGCGGTCAGGCTGCCCTGGCCCAGGCCCAGCAGCCCGGTCCACAGCCAGATCAGCTCCAGCGGACCGAAGATACTCAGTGCGAAGCCGCCACCGGTCATCAGCGCCACCACGGTGTTGATGCGGCGCTGGTCCCGGAACCGGGTGGCCAGTGCCGGGGCAAACAGGGACCCCAGCATCTGTAGCACGATCGAGACGGAAACGATCAGCCCGGCCGTGCCGCCGTCGACGCCGCGTTCGCGCAGGATCGGGGCCAGCCAGGCGAAAACGCTGAAGGACATCATCGCCTGCAGCACCATGAAGATGGTCACCTGCCAGGCGACCCCCGAGCGCCACACATTCACGCCGCCGTGCGACAACCGCTGGCGGCCGTGGCGCTGCCGGATGGCCACCGGCAGGAACAGCAGAAGAACAACGCCGGCGGGCAGCGCCCAGAACTGCAACGCCGCGGTCCACTCCCCTGTCGCACTGAAAACGGGGTAGGTGAATCCGGCGCCGAGGGCCGCTGAGGCGCAGATCGCCGTGGTGTACAGGCCGCCCATCAGGCCGAGACGGTGCGGGAAGTCGCGCTTCACCAGGCCGGGCAGCAGCACGTTGCAGAGCGAGATCGCGGCGCCGCAGGTCGCCGTCCCGGCCAGCAGTGCGGGGAGGTGGCCTGCATCGCCCACGTCCAGGGGCCGCAGCAGCAGCCCTGCGGTGAGTGCGGCCATGGCGCCCAGCAGCACGCGCTCGGCCCCGAAACGGCGCGCCAGGACAGGAGCCAGAGGGGCGAAGACGCCCAGCAGCGTCACCGGCACGGTGGTGAGGACCACCACCGCCCAGCCCGGCAGCCCGGCGTCGGCTGTCACCTCCGGAAGAACTGCAGAGAAACTTGAGAACACCGTGCGGAGGTTCAGCCCGATCAGGACAAGGCACACGCCCAGGTATGCCAGCGCGCGGCGGCCGGCGGCCCGGGTGGGTTCCGCTGCGGGGACGTCGTCGATCTCGGCGTCCACCAGCATGCCCCGGCCGTCCTCGATCTCGAGGCCGCCGACGGTGGAGTCCTGGGAGCTCTTCGGTGCAGTCACGGACCCATTCTGGCAGGCTCGTCAGCGCAGGCCGTTGTCAACAGCGGCCCGTCAACAGCAGCCTGCCGGCGGTCCTGTCAGCTTCGGCTCAGGATCAGGTAGCGTTCGTCGCTGATCTCCTTCCCCCACAGCGCCGGGTCTGTCAGCGGGACGACGTCGGCGTCGCGGCGGTGCCTGAGAACCAGTTCCCGGCACTCCGCCGAGGAAATGCCGGCCCCCGTGCCCCACAGCCCTTCCACCAGGATCATGGTTCCGGGTCCGCGCAGGAGCCGCGTCCAACGGCCAAGCGCGGCGTCCGGATCCGGCAGCGCCCACAGCACGTGACGGGCCAGGACGACGTCGCAGCCCGCCGGCGGGTACGGCGGTTCCGAGGCGTCACCCCGCAGGAACTCAACAGCTGCCGGAGCCCGGGCGCCCGCGGCGTTGGCCGCCTCGGCTGCCTTTACCCGCGCCGCCTCCACCATCTGTGCGGACAGGTCCAGGCCCCGGACGCGGTGGCCCGCCTCCGCCAGCAGGATGGACAGGCTGCCGGTCCCGCAACCCAAATCGGCCACTTCGCTGGCGGGCACGGGAATGAGCGGCAGAATCAGCTCCGCCCAGGCACGGCGGACGCCCGGATCCAGCAGGCCATGGTCGGCCTCCCGATCGAAGTCCGCCGCCTGCCCGTCCCAGTATTCGCGTATCGCGTCCGTCATGCGGACAGTCTGCCACGGACCCCGGACTGGAACGCGTGCCCACGGTCCCACCGGCCCGACGGTGGAACTCCACTATTCTGGAAGGGATGAGTGAAACCCCAGAATCCCCCGAAACGCCGCAGCCACCGCGCCCGGTGACCCCCGGCAGCCAGGCCTCCTTCGGCACCTACGGCGGCCGCCCGGTCAGCTTCGTCCGGCGCGGCACCAGGCTGCAGGGCCGCCGGCAGGCTGCGTGGGAGGAGCATTCCGACCGGTGGGCCGTCGAGGTCCCCCGCCACATCGCCAACACGTCCGTGCACCCGGACTACGTCTTCGACGCCGAAGCCGAGTTCGGCCGCAAGGCGCCACTGATCGTGGAGATCGGTTCCGGGCTCGGCGACGCCGTCTGCCACGCGGCCGAGGAGAACCCGGACACGGACTTCCTTGCCGTTGAGGTCTACACCCCGGGGCTGGCGAACACCCTCATCAAGATCAACAGCCGCGGCCTGAGCAACGTCCGCGTCGTGGAGGCGAACGCCCCCGAGGTGCTCGCCACCATGCTGCCGGCCGGTTCCGTGACGGAGCTGTGGGTGTTCTTCCCGGACCCTTGGCACAAGTCCCGGCACCACAAGCGGCGCCTCATCCAGCCGGCGTTCGCCGAACTGGCCTCGCGGGCCCTCAAGCCCGGCGGCCTCTGGCGCATCGCGACGGACTGGTCCAACTACGCCGTGCACGTGCGGGAGGTCCTGGCCGGCTCCCCCGACTTCGAGAACCTGCACGACGGCGAGCGCAGCGGCCCGGAGAGCCCCCTCACCAAGGTGTGGGAATCCGGCGTCGAATCCCTCGTGGGCGGCGCCCCCGTCAAGGAGGGCCGCGCCCCAGTGAGCACCGAACACACCGGCCCGAACGAGGGCACCGACGAGACCGGCGGCTGGGCGCCGCGGTTCGACGGCCGGATCCTGACGAGTTTCGAGAACAAGGCGCACGAGGCGGGCCGGCTGATCTTCGACCTCAGCTACCGGCGCCGGTAGCTCGGGTCGAGGCGGCCCGCCGGCCGTGTCCGAACCCTCTGCTGTCGCCACTCAGTATCCGGATTCCCGGGTGCTGTTCCCCGGCGGCTCCCCGTGGCACGATTGCGGAAGAAGCAAGAACCGGGCGGACCAGAAGCCCGGCAGAACCACCGAGCCAGTTGAGGAATCCGCCATCAAAAAAGAAATGAAAACCGCCGCGGACACGGCGGAAGAGATCACCAACTCCCGTGCGCTGGAGGTCGTGGCCCGTGCCGGTTTCGCTGTGAGCGGCATCCTGCACCTCCTCATCGGCGTGGTCGCGATCCGGCTCGCCATGGGCGGGGAAGGAAAGGCCGATGTCAGCGGAGCCGTTCAGCAGCTCGCCAGCCAGCCGGCCGGCCCGCTGTTGCTGTGGACGTCGTTCGCGGCGTGCGTGGCCCTCGCCATCTGGCAGACCAGTGACGCCATTTTCGACTTCGAGCACCTGCCGGCCAAGAAGAAGCTGGCAAAGAAGCTCAAAGCCGCGCTCCAGGCCGTCGTCTATGCCGGGCTCGCCATCACTCTGTTCTCGTTCGCCAACGGCGCCGGTTCTGACCAAAGCAGCTCCACGAGCGACCTCACTGCGTCCGTGCTGAAAGCCCCCGGCGGCTACGCCCTCCTGCTCGCCATCGGCGCAGCCGTGGCGATCACCGGGATCGTGTACGCCATCCGGGGCTTCCGCCAGTCGTTCGCCGAACACCTCCGCCTCCCGGCCTCGCAACGGGCGCGGACTGCGGTGACGGTCCTGGGAGTCGTGGGCTATGCGGCCAAAGGCATCGCCCTGCTCCTCGTGGGGCTGCTCGTCATTATCGCCACCGTGAAGGCGCACCCCGAGGAGTCAACCGGGGTCGACGGCGGGTTGAAAGCCCTCCGCGACCAGCCCTTCGGCGTGTACATGCTGGCCGCCGTCGGCGTGGGCCTGATCTGCTACGGCATCTTCATGATGGTGCGGGCGAAACTCGCCAAGATGTAACGCCCGCCGTGAGACGCCCGGACGCGGAAACCGGGCCTTTGTGATCATTTGTTGCAAAACGTGTCGTAATTATTGGGAAATCGAAGATTCTGCAGGAAAGTAGGTGTTGCCTCCACCGGAAACGGTCGCGGCAACGAGAAACGACCTTCTTTACGAATTACTAACCATCCAGATCGGCTGAGAGACCTGGCTCGATGACGCCGTAGCAACCACCTTCGGGCACGGTGCTAATGCCAGGACCGATGGATATTGCCACGATCCCAGGTTCCACCACCCTGCGCCCTGCGGCGGCCGGCGTGTGTGGGGCCTGCGATTCTGGAGTTCCTCGGTCATGACCGAGAGGATCCCCGATGGGTACCAATGAATCACGCACGGCAACGACCAACGCGAAGGCCAGACGCCGCCCCCTGCGTTTGCTGACCCTGATGGGGGCGGCGGCCCTGGCCCTGAGCGCCTGCGGCGCCAACCCGGCCGGCACCGCGGCCTCGCAGGTCCAGGACGGAACCCCGGTGCAGGGCGGAACCTTCGTCTTCGCCGAGGTCACCCCGATCAACAACTTCCAGACCCAGGCGGCGCGCTTCTACGAAAAGGCGAACGTCCTGAACAGCGTCTTGGACCGGCTGACTTACTTCGATGCCAAGAAGGGCGAGCTCGTCCCCTGGATCGCGAGCAAGTTCACCGCGAGCGAGGATCAGACCAAGTTCACCTTCACGATCCGCCCGGGAGTGACCTTCAGCGATGGAACACCGCTGGACGCCAAGGCGGTCCAGGCCAACTTCGACGCACTGGGGAAGGGCATCGAGAGTGCGAAGATCCAGCCGAACGTTGATTTCTCCACTTACCAGTCCTCCCGGGTCATCGGCGAGGATCAGGTGGAGGTCACGCTGTCCTCCCCAGACGCCAACTTCCTGCGCGCCACGTCCTCCGTCACCGCCGGACTCGTCTCGCCGAAGACCCTGACCCTGGACAACGCCGGCCAGTCGGCCATCGCGAAAATCTCTGGTTCGGGTCCCTTCACCTTCGAATCAGAGAAGGCCGACGAGGAAATCGTCCTGGCTAAGCGTTCCGACTACGCCTGGGCACCGGAAGGCGCCGCCAACCAGGGTGCCGCCTATCTGGACAAGGTCGTCGTGAAGTACCTGCCGGAAGTGGCGCACCGTGCGGGCGCCGTGCAGACCGGCCAGGTTGACCTGGTCCGCGGCCTGCAGCCGGCCGACGAAACTGCCCTTGCCGGGAGCGGCAACCAGGTCCTGCCGGCCAAGGGCATTGACCTGACGGCCAACATGGCGGCGGTGCGGATCGGCAGCGGCAAACTTGCGGACGCGAAGGTCCGCCAGGCATTGCAGCTGGGCATCGACCGGCCGACGCTGAAGGACACGGTGCTGTCCGACAGCTACGAACTGGCCGGCTCCGTCCTGAACCGTGAAGCGCCTGACTTTACTGATCTCTCCGCGGACCTGGCCTACAACCCGGAGAAGTCGAAGAGCCTGCTGGAGGAGGCCGGCTGGGCGGTCGGCTCCGACGGCATCCGCGCCAAAGACGGCCAGAAGCTTGAGGTCACCGTCACGTCGTCGAACAACTCAGTGGTCATCAAACCCGCTTTCGAACTGATCGAGCAGCAGTGGCGCAAGATCGGCGTGAAGCTGGTCAACCGCGCGGCGGACAACGCCTTCCTGGCGACTGCCATGAAGGATCCCAACGTGGAATTCTTTGGAACCCGGCAGTTTGCCTACGGCGGCCTGGGGCCAGTCTTCGGCCCGGTCACCAACACGCAGACGTTGAATGCGGACCAGCAGCTCAATGAACTCTTCGCTAAGGAACACGCCGCCACCAGCCCCGCAGCGCACAAGCAGCTCGTCGCCGACGAACAGCGCGCGCTGGTTGTGGACCAGGCGTTGGCTCTTGTGCTCTGGGACGAAGTCCAGGTTTACGGCGCCAACGCGAAGGCGCATGTCGACTTCACCTCCGGTACCGCGCCGATTTTCCAGGGTGCCTGGAAGACCGGCAAGTAGGCCATCATGGGCCTCTACTTTGCGCGGCGCCTCGGGCAGGCGCTGCTTGTCATCTGGCTGGCGTACACGCTCGTCTTCCTGGCAGTCCAGCTGCTGCCCAGCGATCCGGTCACGATCTTCCTCTCGGCGGACGCTGCGGCGGACCAGGCAACGATTGATGCCATGAAAGCCCAATACGGCTACGACCAGCCGCTGCTGGTGCAGTATTTCGGCCAGCTTGGGCAGCTGCTGGGTGGGGACGTCGGGTACTCCCTGGCCTCCGGGCAGTCGGTGGCGACCCGCATCGGCGCGGTGGCCGGGTCCACCCTGGCGCTGGCCTCCAGCGCCTTCGTGTTGGCCGTCGTCCTCGCGGTGGCCCTCGTGGCCTCGGCCACGTTGAGCCGGTCGGCGGCGCTGAAGCGATTCATCACCAATCTCCCGCCGCTGTTCGCAGCGGTTCCGGTGTTCTGGCTCGGGCTCGTGCTGCTGCAGCTGCTGTCCATCCAGCTCGGCGTGATGTCCCTGTTCCCGGACGGTTCCTTTGCGTCGCTGGCAGTTCCCGTCCTTGTCCTGGCCCTGCACGTTTCCGCCCCGATCGCGCAGGTACTGCTCAAGAGCATCACGAAAGTCTATGAGCAACCGTTTGTCGACGTGCTGCGGGCCAAGGGCGCGTCCCCCGCATGGATCTTCTACCGCCACGTCCTGAAGAATGCGGCGGGTCCGGCAATGACCATTGCCGGTATCACGGTGGGAACCCTGCTCGCCGGTTCCGTGATCACGGAGACCGTGTTCGCCCGCTCCGGCCTCGGCTCGGTGGTCCTTCAGGCCGTCACCGTCCAGGATGTCCCGCTGGTCCAGGGCCTGGTCCTGCTGACGGCGTCGGCGTTCGTTGCAGTGAACCTGATCGTCGACCTGCTGTATCCGCTGCTGGATCCCCGCATCCTCAAGAGCAGTGCCCACGGCTCGCCAAGAGCACTGACTGCCTGAGACAGAACGGAGAACCTTGTGAGCATCGAGCTACTACGAACGGACCCTGTCGCTGAGGTGGCCTTGCCGCCCGCCGGTGGCGGCACCGTCCCGCGCGGCCCGGGAAAGCGCCAGGGAAACATCCTGCGCTCGGCGGGCCTGTGGCTGACCGTCATTCCGCTGCTGATCGTCCTGGGGTGGGCATTCCTGCCGGGCCTTTTCAGCTCCTTCGACCCCATCAGTGGCATTCCGAAACAGAAATTCCAGCCGCCAAGTGCCGGGCACTGGTTCGGAACCGACCACCTGGGCCGGGACGTCTACTCGAGGGTCGTCCACGGCACCTCGCAGACCCTGCTCACAGCAGGGCTCGCTGTCCTGATCGGTTTCGTGGTGGGAACGGCGTTGGGCCTGTTTGCCGCGACGGCGGGCCGGGCCGCCGATGCGGGCACCATGCGCCTCGTGGACGTGCTTTTGGCCGTGCCGGGGTTCCTGATCTCCCTCATCATTGTGACCGCGTTCGCGCCGGGACCAATCTCGCTCGGCGTCGGTGTGGGCATCGCCTCGATTGCCTCGTTCGCCCGTGTGGTGCGCTCGGAAGTTCTCCGCGTCCGCAACCTGGACTACGTGGAGGCCGCTTTCCTCAACGGGGGATCCTACTGGTCCGTCGTCTGGAAGCATGTCCTGCCGAACTCCTGCGGCCCGGTCCTTGCCCTGCTGGCAGTCGACCTTGGCGCTGCCATTCTCGCAATTTCCGGGCTTGGCTTCCTCGGCTTCGGTGCCCCTCCCCCCACGCCGGAGTGGGGTCTGCTGATCTCCGAGGGCCGGCAGTACCTCGCCGGAGCATGGTGGATGACAAGCCTGCCGGGCCTGGTCATCGTGCTGACGGTGGTGCTCTTGGCCGGTCTCGGACGCCAACTTCTCAAGATCTTCCGGTTCTAGTCAGGAGCCCCATGACTCTCAATGCAGCAAACCCCATCGCCGAACCCGGGCCTCTCCTTGAGGTGCGCGGACTGCAGGTCGAATACGGCCGCGGCCCAGGGGCCATCGTGGCCGCAGATTCACTCGACCTGGTCCTCAAACCAGGTGAGATCGTCGCCGTCGTTGGCGAATCCGGTTCCGGCAAGAGCACGCTCGCCAAGTCGATCATCGGCCTTCTCCCCGAAGCAGGCGGGATCTCTGCCGGAACCATTGTGTTCGACGGAATTGAGCTGACCGGACTTTCCGAACGCGCAATGGAGAAAATCCGTGGACGCAGGATCGGCATGGTTCCGCAGGATCCCGGCGGCTCGCTGGACCCGGTGAAGACGGTCGGATCCCAAGTGGCCGAGGTCTTCCGGCTGCACCCGGAGGAAGGCAAGCGCTCTAAAAGCGAGATCCGGGCGGAGGTCATCCGGCTCTTCGAACTGGTGGGCATCGACCGGCCGGCGGAGCGGCTGAAACAGTACCCTCACGAGCTCTCCGGCGGACTCAAGCAACGGGTCCTGATCGCAATCGCCTTCAGCCTGGGACCGAAGCTGCTGATTGCCGACGAGCCGACCTCCGCGCTGGACGTCACGGTGCAGCGGCGGGTGCTCGAGGTCTTCAGCAAGCTGGCGCGGGACCAGGGGACGGCCGTCATCTTCGTGACCCATGACCTGGCCGTCGCCACCGACCTGGCCGATCGGATCGTGGTGATGCGGCAGGGCAGGATCCTAGAAGACCGTCCCGTCGCCGACATCCTGGCGGAGCCGGAGGACGACTACACACTCAGGCTGCTGCGCGAGGCCTCTCCGGCCGCCCCGAAAACCGGCCTGGCCGCAGCGGCTACGGACCGCGACAAGCCCGATGCGGCGATCGAAGTCCGCGGACTCACCAAAGTCTTCGGCAAGCGCGGGGCTGAACACCGCGCGGTGGATGACATCAGTTTTGCAGTGCGCCAAGGAACCACCTTCGCCCTGGTGGGCGAGTCAGGGTCGGGCAAGTCCACCACAGCCCGCATGATCATGCGGCTGCTGGACCCGACGTCAGGCACCGTGAAGATCCACGGGAACGATGTCACGTCAACCGAGGGCAAAGACAAACGGGAGCTGTGGCGCTCCCTGCAGCTGGTGTACCAAAATCCGGATTCGGCCCTCGATCCGAGGCTCACCGTGCGGGACATCGTCGCCGAGCCCCTGGTGAATTTCCGCGTCGGGTCGCGGCTGGAACGTCGCGCCCGGGTTGCCGAACTCCTTGACCAGGTGAACCTCCCCGCACGGGTCGCCGGCAGCAGGACCAAGGAGCTGTCCGGCGGCCAGCGCCAGCGCGTGGCGATCGCCCGGGCCCTCGCCCTGGGCGCCCGCACCATCGTCTTGGACGAGGCCCTCTCCGCCCTGGACGTCCTGACGCAGGCCCAGATCCTGCTCCTGCTCGAAGACCTGCAGCGCGACCTGGGACTGTCCTACCTGTTCATTT
Source organism: Arthrobacter sp. YAF17 (assembly GCF_052113365.1). Classification (NCBI taxonomy): domain Bacteria; kingdom Bacillati; phylum Actinomycetota; class Actinomycetes; order Micrococcales; family Micrococcaceae; genus Arthrobacter; species Arthrobacter sp. YAF17. The sequence goes on from NZ_JBFRDB010000014.1 coordinate 64,795, forward strand.
CCCACGACCTGCACGTTGTTGAACGCTTCGCCCACGACGTCGGTGTGATGAGCCGGGGCCAGCTGCGCGAAGTCGGCCCGACTGCGCAGGTCTTCTCTAATCCGCAAAGCGAATACACCAGCCTGTTGCTCAATTCCAACCCCGGCCACCGCCTGCGCGAACTCGTCGCGGCGACCAGCCACTAAGAACATCAGTACCCGTTCAACGTTAGGAACATGATGACTGTCCCGACAGAAGTAAGAGAACTCAGCGGGGAGGCCCGCTACGCGGAGTTGTCCGCCCGCTTCCAGGATGTCTTCGCGCGGATCGCGGAAGGTGCCCTGGAACGCGAGTCCAGCCGCGTCCTTCCGTTCGAGCCCGTCGCCTGGCTGAAGGAAAGCGGCTTCACCACCATCCGGGTCCCCGCCGAGCATGGCGGGGAGCCCGTCAGCTATGAGCACCTGAGCCGGCTGCTGATCGAACTCGCCGCCGCGGACTCCAACGTTTCACACCTGCTGCGCTCACACTTCTCGTTCGTGGAAACGATTGCCCTGCAGCCGGTCGAGTTCCGCAACCGCTGGTTCCCCCGGGTCCTGGCCGGGGAGATCTTCGGCAACGCTGCGACGGAACGCTCCGGCAACGCGCTGGGCACCACCCAGACCAAGCTGCGCGAGGAAGGGGGCCGCTGGCTGCTGAAGGGCGAAAAGTACTACACAACCGGCAGCATCTTCGCCGACTGGGTCGTGGTCATGGCGAGCACGGAGGGCCGTGAGGGCCGCCAGTACGCCTTGGTCCGTGTGGACGACCCCAAAGTCACGATCCTCGACGACTGGGACGGGTTCGGGCAGCCGCTCACCGGCACCGGAACGGCCATCTTTGAGGACGTGGAGGTCGACGCCGGGGACATCATCCAGCGCAAGGTCACCAGCACGCTGGAACCGGCTTTCTTCCAGCTCGTTCTGCTGGCCGTGCTCGTCGGAATCGGCCAGGCGGCGCTTCGCGACGCCAGCACGCTGGTCCGCGAGCGCACCCGCACCTTCAATACCGGATCAGGTTCACTGTTCCGGAACGATCCGCTGATTCAGGAACGCGTTGGCCAGATCGCCGCCGGCGTCTACGCCGCCCGGTCCGTCGTGGTGGCGGCCGCACGCGATCTGGATGCCGCCGTCGACCCTTCCCTCGGACTTGAGGCGGAGGCCGCCTTCGTCCGGGCCGAGCTCGGGGTGCAGCAGGCCCATGTGACGGTCCCGGGTCTGGTCCTGGCCGCCGCCAATGAGCTGTTCGATGTTACCGGCGCTTCGTCGACCAGCCGGGGCAAGGGGCTTGACCGGCACTGGCGCAACGCCCGGACGGTGGCCACCCACAACCCGGCTGTGTTCAAGGCGCGCTCCGTCGGCGATTACCACATCAACGGCACCATTCCCACGGGCCTGCACAGCATCGGCGACGCGGTCCAGGCAACCACGCAGATCCAGGGGAGTGATTCCTGATGGGAACCTTTGACGAACGTCCCCGGCTGCTCCTGAGCGCTTTCGTGATGAACACAACCACCCACATCCTGGGCGGTCAGTGGCGGCATCCGGAGGCGCAGCAGCACCGCTTCAACGAGCTGCAGCTGTGGGTCGACCTGGCCCGCGAGCTGGAGGAGGCAAAGTTCGATGCGATGTTCTTCGCCGACGTCGTGGGGCTGTACGGCGACCACGAGGGCGGCTGGGCCTCGTTGGTGGAGCGGGGGCTTCAGGTCCCTTCGAACGATCCGCTGGTGCTCTGCTCCGCGCTGGCCGCCGTGACCAAGGATATTGGCCTGGCCATGACGAGCTCGGTGATCCAGTCGGATCCGTTCCAGCTGGCCCGTCAACTGTCGACCCTGGACCATATTTCCAATGGACGTGTCGCCTGGAACATCGTGACCAGTGTGCTGGAGAACTCCCACCGGAACTTCGGCAACGCCGGGCTCACTCCGCACGACGACCGGTACGACTGGGCCGAGGAATACACCGAGGCTGTCTACAAGCTATGGGAGGGTTCCTGGGACGACGACGGCCTGCTGGCCGACAAGGTCCGCGGCATCCACGCGGACCCGGCCAAGGTCCACAAGATCAACCACCGCGGGTCCCGTTACTCCATTGACGGCCCGCACCTTGTCGCGCCCAGCCCGCAGCGCACCCCCTTCCTGTTCCAGGCGGGGAGCTCCTCCCGCGGCAAGAAATTCGCCGCAGAGAACGCGGAGGCAACGTTCCTCTTTGCGCCCAACGTTGACTACGTCAAGAAGCAAACCGCCTCCATCCGGGCCCTCGAAGCCGCCGCCGGCCGGGCCGCCGGCGACGTCAAGATCTTCGGCGGACTGTCCTTCGTGATCGGCAGCACCGAGGCGGAGGTCGACCGCAAGCAGGCCGAATACGACGAGTACTTGGACCTCCACACGATCATCGCGCATATCGGCGGCGGGATCGGCGTCGATTTCGGTGGTCTCCCGCTCGATACTCCGCTAGGCGAGATCGAGACCGAGGGCGCCCAGGGCGTTCTTCAGGCAGCCATTGCGTCCGTGCCCGGCGGCAAGCCGACCATTGGCGACCTGGCGCGGTACCGGGCCAAGGCCCAGCAGATCGCCGGCACGCCGGAACAGATCGTGGACGAACTGGAACGGTGGCAGGATGCCGGGATCGATGGTGTGAACATCATCAACCAGATCATCCCCGGGTCCTACACCGACTTCATCCAGGGCGTGCTGCCCGAGTTGCAGCGCCGCGGCCTGGCCCAGACGGAGTACGCGCCGGGCACCCTGCGTGAGAAGGTCTTCGGCCGTGGCCCGAAGCTCGAGCCGACCCACCCCGCAACCCGGTACCGCGGTGCCTTCAGCGAGCTGTCGGCAGCAGCAACAGTGAAGGCGAACGGCCTGGCTCCGGTGCGGGCTTAGCCGGATACTGCCCCGGGCACCAAGGGAGCGGACGGCTGCGACCACGTTCGTGCGGTCGCGGTCGCCGCTAGCCGTGGGGGACGGCGATGACGGCCATGGTCTGTTGCTGCCCGTCCCGCATCTCGACGCTGGCGATATTAGTCAGCTGTAGGGGCGTGGCCCCGGTGATCCTGACCCTGCCGCTGGGCGTGGCCGTCCACGCGCAGGCGCGCTCTTCGCCGCCGCCGCTGTCCTTCACCCACAGTGAAAGCGTGCCGTCCACCGGCAGGCTCCGGCCCTCGACCGCGAGCTCGGTGCCCCACGTCTTCTTGACCATGCCCACCGTGAACTGCAGCCCGTCGCCGGCCTGGACGGAGTAGCTGGCGTCCGGCTTGGGCGGCGGGTTGACCAGCGGCGCGGCCAGGATCCCGAGGGCGAGGCACGCCGCCGCCGCCGCCGCCACGGCGGCGGTCCACCGGAGCCGGACCTTCCGGCGCCGCGTGGACAGCTCGTCGAGCAGCCGCCGCGGCACGGCAGCCGGCGCGGGAACCGACGGCACCGGTTCCCGCCCGGCCGCCGTGCCGAGGGCGACGGCGTCGGACACCGGGAGCGCGTCCAGCAGCGCCGGGAGGCTGGCCAGTTCGTCCAGCTCCTGCCGGCAATCCGTGCAACGGGCCAAGTGCTGCTCAAAGGCGGCGGCCTCGTCAGGCTCCAGGCCGCCCAGCAGATAGGCGCCGAGCAGTTGGTGCGGGTCAGTAGCACTCACCGTTGCACCCCCATTTCATCAAGGATTGTCCGGAGGGCCCGTACGGCGTAGAACGCCCGGGACTTCACTGTTCCACTCGGGATATTCAAACTGACCGATGCCTCCTGGACGGTATAGCGGCGGTAATGCAGGGCCACCAGGACGTTGCGGTGCTCCGCGCTGAGCCGCAGCAACGCCTCTTCCATCAGGACCCGGTTGAGGAGTTCGTCGACGCGTTCCGCGCCGCCGGCCGGGTCGGCCAGATCCCGGTCCGTCGTCTCGCGGGGCCGGCGCTGGGCCTTGCGGTAGTTGTCGATCATGATGTTGCGGGCGGTCCGGAACAGGTAGCTCCGCATGCTTCCGGTGATGTGCGGGGCCTGCTGCCAGACCCGCAGCACGGTCTCCTGCACAATGTCGTCCGCAAGTTGAGGGTCCCGGCAGGCGCTAAGGACGAAGCCCCTGAGCGCTGCTCCGTGGTCGCGGTAAATCGCAGCCACCACGTCTTCGTCCAGCGGCATGACCGTCCACCCTTCTCTGCGGTTCCGCCTTGCGGTTCCGCAGCCCTTCGGCTCACGCTTCTGCCCCTACGACGTGCTGATCGCCGGAAAAGTTCACGTGCACCGGTTGCGGGGCCCGGTCCGATGCAGCCATGAACCATTCTTACCCCGGAGGCGTCGTAACGGTTAGCGCCGCCGGACCAGCTGGAGGGTTCGCTTCACGGTGCCTTCGAGTCATGGAGCATTCGAGTCAAGGAGCAGCAGATGAAGAAGCACCTCAGCATTGGCCTGTCCGCTTTCGCCCTCGCCGCACTACTCTCCGGCTGTGCCGGCAGCAGCGGAACCACCACTTCCCCGACGACGGCGGCGGCGCCAACCAGCGCGGCGGGCCCCTCGTCGGCTACCGCGTCGACGTCAGGCCCCGCCTCGACGTCGGGTCCCGCTTCGACGTCGGCACCGGCCGCTGCCGCGGCGGACCTCAAGGTGGCGGATTCCTCCGCCGGCAAGATCGTGGTGGGCAGCAAGGGCATGAGCGTCTATTACTACACGAAGGACGTCAAGGACTCCGGGAAGAGCGCCTGCACCGGCGGCTGCCTCGACGCGTGGCCTCCGGTCCTCGCCACCGCTGACACACCAACAGTCGACGGCGTCACCGGCACCGTGGGCACGATTGCCACCCCCAACGGCAAGAAGCAGCTGACCATCAACGGGATGCCGGTGTACTACTACGCCAAGGATGTTGCTGCCGGGGACATTACCGGCCAGGGCGTCGGGAGCGTCTGGTACCTCGTGGGCCCGTCCGGTGCCATGATCACCGCCGCCGCCGGGTACTAACAAAGGACGGACGGCGGCGGGCACCGGACAGCAGGGTTCAGCCGTCGGCGTCCTCGAACTCGACGGCGGCCAGGATTTCCTTGGTGTCCGGGTGGATCATGACCGCTTCCTGCTCATCGTCCAGCATGAGGAACTCGCCCTGGTCCGTGATGAAATGCCACGCCAGGGCGGTCTGGCCCTCGTGCTCGTAGTTGGGGTCGCCCATGGTGATCTTCAGGAGCGTGTGCCCGGCCACGGCGCACAGCTCGCGGATGATCATCTCGAATTCCGGGGTGTCGAGCAGTTCATCTTCGGCGGCCTCAGCCTGGCGCTCCGCCAGGTTGGGGATCCGGGACACGCGCTCGGCGATGTGGCGCTCCAGTTCCTCATCGTCCAGGACGAGGAGGTCTGCCTGGCTCCGGAGCCACGCGGCGTTGAGCGCGACAATGTTTTCGGTCTCCAGCAGGGTTTCAAAGTCGCCGTCGAGCTCTTCCAGGAGGCGGACGGCGTCCGGGACACCGCCGTCGTCATCGCCTTCGAGGTCCGTGTCCCCGTCAAGGTACGCGTCTGCTTCCTCCTCGGAGAGGGAGTCGAAGGCACCGACGCTGCGGTTGAAGAGGTCAAGGTGCGCGGCGGCCCCCATTCCTTCCAGCCCGGCCCGGATCCAGGCATCGATCTCGGCGCGCTCGGGCGCGGAGAACACGTACTGGGCGAAGCCACCGCCCAGACACTGCGTCAGGTAGAAGTCAACGTAGTAGCTGCCCAGGGCGCTGGGGGCGATTTCCTCGATGTCGAGCAGCTCCGCGTACATCAGGTTGACCACGTCCACGTTCGCGTCGACCACGTCCGCGTCGCTGCCGTTGATGCTCTCCCGCGGCAGAACCGTCGCGTATCCGGTGGCGGGAAGGGTGGTGGAAAGGCCGTTGCTCATGGAAAATCCTCACTGCTTAGGCGGGTACCGCTCCGATCCCCTTCAACGTACGTTGCACGGCTGGCGCCGCGGTTGAGCCGGAGCTGAACGTCCGGCGAAGTTTGGGTGACCCGGGACGGCGGGGACAACGACGCGTGGCGCGATGCTTCAAGGTGCGCCTTCGTTCGGGCGGGCAAATTTCGTGCGCTTTCTTGTGTCCGAGACCGGTCCGCAATTTCCTGTAAACCCGCGGACTGGCATTTAAAATATAAGTGGGTATGGTGATGGGTAGATAGCGTTTAGAAAGGCGTGATTCCATTGTCAGGAAAGTCTCCCAGAAGCAGCAGTGCCAAAAAAACGGGAAAGTCGATTCTCGAAAAGAGAGCCGAAAAAAAGGCAAAAAGCGAATCCAGCGAAAGTCTGTTCGCAAAGCCGCGCAAAAACCAGCGGTGACACTTCGGCCGTGACGCACCATCCGCACGCAGCCACGGTTGCGGGCGGAAACGCGCCTACAACGCGCCCGGGGGCTGGGGCCCTATGCGTTGAAGGAACTGCGGGCAGCCGGACGCGAGACTCCTAGCCGCGGCCGGCTGCCCGCAACAACCGCCAAAAACTTCCAAATTCGCGTCAAGACGGTTTTATACAAACTACACGACCGATATTTGATGCTTCACTATGCTTCGACGGGCGCCGGATGATTCTCGGCTGGACCGCTTTTGAAGCCTGTGGAAATTGCCGATCGTTGAGACACAGAAAGACCCAGTCATGCGCCAGACCCATACCGCCCTGATTATTCCGGCCCGCTTCAGCCACCCCATTCGTGCCGAAGAGATCGACACTTCTCTGGCGACACGGCAGACCCTGGTTGAAGGCAGCGTCGGGGCCATCACTTTTGTGGATTGGCACGTCTATCTCAACGACGAGGCAGACTCCATCCCCCTGCCGCTGAACGCCCGGGCCGAGGTGCTGATCCGCGAAGCAGGCCTGCGGCTCGATGAGAACGTCCGCGGGACGGTTGTCTTCCTTGGCAACGGAAACAACGGCGACGACGCGGCTGCACCTGCCCACCTGCTCCGGCTGGCCGAGCGCCTCTTCGACACAGCGTTGGCGGCTTGACCCCTGGCAAGAATCCGCGGAGCTAGGCCACTGGCTCCACCAACGTCCGGGTCCGCGTGGTCATCCGCCTGAGCGGCAGTTGCCAGGGAGTCCACTTCGCCGCGTGACGCGCCGCCGGTCAGAGTTCAGCAGACGAAGCACCGCCCACGGCCCTCGTGCCGGCCCCTGAGTTCGAGGGGCCCCGCCCGGCTCGCTAAGATGGATCAGATGACCAACTGCTGAAAGTAGTGCGCACATGCCATCCCATCCGGACGAGAGTGCGGCACTGGCGATACAGACTCCCGCAATCAACGACCGCTCCCTCGCGGCCGGGCTTGCCTACGCCATGGGGAGCCGCGTTTCCGGGATTTCCTTCGACGCCGCCACCGGCCTCATGCTCGGCAAGGTGCGGGGCGGCGCCGATGCGCCATATTCGACGACGGCGAAGCTGGTCCGGAAGGCGGGCGGCTGGAGCTGCACCGTGGGCGTCTGCAGCTGCCCGGTCCGGAAGGACTGCAAGCATGTTGCCGCCCTGCTGTTCTCCGCCGAGGACAACCCGGCGATCCGGGTCCAGCTGCTCGCACCCGCCGACGTCAGCCGGCTGTCCCGGCAGGTCCCGGCGCTGGAGGTCCCGGACTGGGAACAGGCCCTCAGCCCGCTGATCGCCCAACCGGGAATCACCGCGTCCACCAACGGCATCCCGCTGGCGCTCCAGTTCGAAATCGAAGAACCCGCCCCGCACTTCTCCTACACCGGCCGCCGCGATCCGCTGCGCAGCGTCCGGCAACTGAAGGCCCGTCCCGTGATCATGGGCGCCAAGGGCAAATGGATCCGGGGCGACGTCTCCTGGAACACCCTGAGCTACCTCAGCTACCGGCGCGAATGCAACGAGGCCCACGTCGAGTGGATGCAGGAGTTCCTGGCCGCGCACACCGCCCAGGCCAACCGCCAGCACGCCGGGACCGGACTGTGGCTGGGCTTGAACACCTATGCCGGCAAAAACCTGTGGAGCCTGCTGGCCCAGGCCCGGAAAGTCGGCGTGGCACTGGTCCACAGCCGGGGTCCGGAGCCCGTGCGGCTCGTTGAGCAGCCGGCCGCCGTCGGACTCAATCTGACGCGGTACGGAACCGCGCCGGTCCCGGCTGAGGCAGCCGACGACGTCGTGCCGGCGCCCGCCGGCAGCGACGACGGCGGGCTGTCGCTCACCCCTACCATCACGGTCGAGGGGGAAGTGGTTGATCCGGCCTCCGTCGGGACCATCGGGCGGCCGGCCCACGGCATCTTCCTGACTTCCGGGGCGGACGCCCTGCCCGGCATCGCGCCCGGAGACTCCATCATCACGCTCGCCCCGCTGGAGAACGGGCTCAGCGAGGAACTCCTGACGTTCGTCACCGCCGGTACCACGCTGCACATTCCGGCCCGGGACGAGAGCCGGTTCCTGACAGGCTTCTACCCCAAACTCAAGCAGAGCGCCCGGGTCACGGCCTCCGACGAGTCCGTGGAACTGCCCCAGCTGGCCGTTCCCACCCTGTCGCTGCTGGCGAACTACGGCGCCGACCACCGGGTCCGGCTGCACTGGGAATGGCACTACAAGTCCGGCAAACTCGTCACGGCCCAGCCGCTGTGGCGCCACCCCGGCGATCACGGCTACCGTGACGACCCCGCCGAAGCCCGGATCCTCGAAACGGTCGGGCAGCCGTGGGACGTGGTGGCGGCCCTGGGCGAGTCGGCCACCGGCGGCTGGGGAACACCGCGGCTGGCGGCTTCGGCGGAACTCAGCGGCCTCGACACCCTGGCCTTCACCGAGGAGGTCCTCCCCGCGCTCCGCGACGTTCCCGGCGTCACTGTGGATACCGCCGGCGAGATCGCCGACTACCGCGAGGCCGAAGAGGCGCCGGTCGTATCCATCTCCACCAAGGCCACCGAACAGCGTGACTGGTTCGACCTGGGCATCCAGATTTCCCTGGAGGGCCAGCCGGTGTCCTTCGCGGCCGTCTTCTCGGCCCTGGCGGCCGGCCAGACCAAGATGCTGCTCCCCAGCGGGGCGTACTTCTCCCTGGACCTGCCCGAACTGCACCAGCTCCGCGCCCTCATTGAAGAGGCCCGGGAACTCCAGGACAACAAGGATGCGCCCCTGCAGATCAGCCGATTCCAGGCCGGGCTCTGGGACGAACTGGCCCAACTCGGCATCGTGGACCAGCAGGCCGCAGCGTGGCGCGAGGCTGTCGGCGGGCTCCTGGAAGGCGGCGTGAAGGGCCTGCCGCTGCCGGCAACGCTCAACGCCGAGCTGCGCCCGTACCAGCTCGAGGGCTTCAACTGGCTCAGCTTCCTCTACCGCCACGGACTCGGCGGCGTACTGGCCGATGACATGGGCCTGGGCAAGACGGTGCAGGCACTGGCGCTGATCTGCGCCGCCAAGGACGCGGCCGCGGGGCAGGAAGCGTCCGACGGCGGCGCTGCCGCCACGGAGTCCCCCGCCGCAGAGTCCCCCGCCGCTGCCCCCAATGCGCCCTTCCTCGTCGTCGCCCCCACAAGCGTCGTGGGCAACTGGGAGGCCGAGACCGCACGGTTCGCCCCGGGCCTCACGGTGCGGGCCATCGGCGAAACGTTTGCCAAGAGCGGCTCGGACCCGGCAGCGGCGATGGCCGGTGCGGACATCGTCATCACCTCCTACGCCCTGTTCCGGATCGACTACGAGGCCTACGCCTCCAAGCAATGGGCCGGGCTGGTCCTGGACGAGGCCCAGTTCGTCAAGAACCACCAGTCGAAGGCCTACCAGTGCGCACGGAAGCTTCCGGCGGCGTTCAAACTGGCCATCACCGGAACCCCGCTGGAGAACAACCTCATGGAGTTCTGGGCGCTCACCTCGATTGTCGCGCCGGGCCTCTTCTCCAGCCCGAAGCGGTTCGCCGAGTACTACCAGAAGCCGGTCGAAAAGAACGGTGACAAGGCGCAGCTGGACAAGCTCCGGCGTCGGGTCCGTCCGCTGATGATGCGGCGCACCAAGGAACAGGTCATCCACGACCTGCCGCCGAAGCAGGAACAGATCCTCGAGGTCGTGCTGAACCCGCGGCACCAGAAGGTCTACCAGACGCACCTGCAGCGGGAGCGCCAGAAGATCCTGGGCCTGATCGACGACGTCAACAAGAACCGCTTCACCATCTTCCAGTCCCTCACCCTGCTGCGGCAGCTCAGCCTGGACCCCTCCCTGATCGACCCCTCGCTGTCCGGCGTCCGGTCCAGCAAGCTCGACGTGCTCTTCGAGCAGCTCGAGGACCTCGTGGCCGAAGGTCACCGCGCCCTCATCTTCAGCCAGTTCACCGGTTTCCTGGGCAAGGTCCGCGAGCGGCTTGTCGAGGAGAACATCGAGTTCTGCTACCTCGACGGCGGCACCCGGAACCGCACCGACGTCGTCAATGAGTTCAAGAACGGCGCCGCACCGGTGTTCCTGATCAGCCTCAAGGCCGGCGGGTTCGGCCTGAACCTGACGGAGGCGGACTACGTGTTCCTGCTGGACCCCTGGTGGAACCCGGCCTCGGAGGCGCAGGCCGTAGACCGCACGCACCGGATCGGGCAGGCCCGGAACGTGATGGTCTACCGGCTCGTCGCCAAGGACACCATCGAGGAAAAGGTCATGGCGCTCAAGGCCCGGAAATCCCAGCTGTTCGCCGACGTCATGTCCGGTGACGCGCTGTCCGGCGGAGCGCTCACCGCCGAGGACCTGGCCGGCCTGTTCACCGACTGACGCGCTCCATCCAAACAGCAACGCGGGGTCACGTAGCGCCGGTAAAACCCCCAAGGATGGGCCGGATCTGACCCCGCGTTGCGGGGCTCAGCCTGCGTCGCCCCGGAGCGGTTCCGGGTGGCGCTCCAGCCCAGTTACCCGGCGCCGCACCCCCTCTCCGCGCCCGGGATACAGCGGGATTCCGCGGGATACAGCGCGTGCGTGGAGGGGCGGGCGGAAGTAACTGGGCGGGAGCGTCGCCATGATCCCGGCAGTCAGCCCGTGTGGTCCTGGAGTTCGGGACCCCTCATGACAGGTAAGCCGGCACGGCCTCACCTGCGGCGCGAACACCCCCGGTGCAGGAGCGCCGCCGGAGCCGGGCCAGGAGCGTCGCGGCGAACAACGCCGTCGTCATTTCCAGTGCGATGACCGCCAGCAGCATGCCGGCGCCCGAAGTTGCCGCCCCGGCTGCCGCAGCAGTGCCGCCATGGTTAGTGTGGCCAGATGCCCCGGGACCGGTGCCGAGGAGCAGGAGCGCATGCACCCCGGTCATCACCAGCGCCGAGGCCATGACCTGGCGAAGGGATCTGATTCGCCCGTGGCGCCAGATATGAACGGCACACGGCACGCACACCGCCACCATGGCAAGCATGAGCAGGTTCAGCCATGTCCCGTGCTGGTTCCCGGCGACAAGCCACAGGTGCGCGAGGCACGACGCCGCCGTCACTGCGGCGCAGATCCGGGAATGGAAGACGACGCCGTCCCGGCGGCCCGGCTCGCTGCGGAACTCACGGCGGCCGGACTAGCCGTGGCAGTGGCCGCCGGCCGGCTGTGCACTCGCGGGCACATCCAGCACGGGGCTGCGGTCAAAGAATCCCTCGGGCCGGAGCTTGAAGCCGACCGTGTCCACCGGCATGATGGGCCAGTCTTCGGGACGGGGGAAGTGGGTCAGGCCGAAGGTGTGCCACACGACGATGTCCTGGCCATCAATCTCGCGGTCCTGGGCAACGTAGGCCGGCAGACCCGCCCCACCGGAATGCTGGTTCACGAAGTCGCCGGTGGGGTACCGCTCGTCGTCGGCGTACCGGGTGACCCACAGGTCCTTCGTGGCGAAAGCGGCGCGCCTGGCGATGGAGGACTCCGGCGCAGCCAGCAGTGTGGGCTGGTTCCCGGAGTGGAGCTTGTAGCCCACGGGCTCGCCCAGGCGGTTGAGGGATTGCGGGTTGGAGATGACCCAGGTCCGGCCGCTTCCGGCGTCGGCCTCACGGACGCCCTCGGACTCCCTGGAGAGTACGGTGCGCTTACGGGTGAAGGCGTTGCCGCGTTCGTTGCCTGCGCCCATGGCCTGCCGGACCACGTCTTCCTCTTCCACCCGGTTGGCGAAGCCGTCAATGGCCATGTCCAGGCGGGCACTGAACAGATGCTGGTGGAAGGGGGCGCCCAGGCCCGGGGCGAGCTGGGAGATGTTTGCCGAGCCGCCCTCCGGGAAGGCGGAGGTGAAGACGACGCCGGTGGCCTTGGCCTCGAACTCGATGGTGCCGTCGAGGTAGAGGTACCAGTAGAAGCCGTAGTCGTAGTTGCCGATGGTGGTGAAGAAGGAGATCACCAGGCGGCGGTTGCGGCGGGTGTAGTTGATGCCCGTCCAGAGGTCGATGTGCTTGGCCAGGATTCCCCAGTCCTCCTCGTGCATGCAGATGCCGTTGCGGATCTCCCGGGGGTTGCCGAACGCGTCGCTGATGACGGGGCTGAGGTACGTGATCTCGCCGAGGCAGTCGCAGCCCAGTTCCAGGGAGTTGGCGTACTGGCCCACGAGGTATTCACCGGTATCAAAGTAGTTCTGCCAGGACCGGATCGGCGAGGGATCCCCGTAGGGAACCACCATTTCGGCGATGGAGGCCCGGTTAATGATGCTCCGTTTCCTGTCGCCGTCCTGGAACGCAATATTGTGCAGCACCACGCCTTCGCGGACGTCGAAGCCGACGTCGACGCTCCACTTTTCCCACTCGACGTGGTTCCCGCCCGTGACGCTGAAGCTGGGACCCTCCGGCTGGGTGATGCTGATGGGCTTTTGCGTGGTGCGCAACGGGCCGGTGAGCTCCGGATCGGTGTAGTTGCCGTGCTCCGCGGGTACCGGGACGACGCCGGTGTCCAGCACCTGCGTGACTTCCTTGCTGACGACGTCGACGTACGCCACCAGACCGTCCACGGGGTGGGCCCAGGCGCTGTCCTCGGGGAAATCCTGCACGAACGCCAGGCCGCGGAGAATCCGGCGGCCCTTTTCCTCCGGATACTCGAACACTCCGGCAGACAGCGGGGCGACGCGGACCTTGCTGACGTCAAGGCCGCGGGCGGCGAGCGCCTTGAGCCACCGCTCGTCCGTGGCCAGGAGCGCCTCGACAACTTCGAACTCCTCCTCCAGAACCGGCAGCTCGCCGGTCACAGCCGTGTCCAGCTCGACAGCGGAAATCACCGCGCCGCTGGACAGCGAGACGGTCACGTCAGCGGGCTTTCCCCCGCGCACATCGTGCAGGAAGACCCGGAACCGGCGGTCTTCGGTTCCCGCCGGCGCGTTCCTGGCGGGGTCCACCAGACCCAGGTACGCTATGCGCTTGGTCTCGCCCAGCAGGCCCGCCGCCCGCAGGATGCCCTGGACTGCAGTGATTTCCGCGTCTGCGGCCAGGCTGTACGGGCTAATCGAGGTGCGGTTGTCGGTTTGTGCGGTCATTATGACGGCCTTCGTTCGGGGACCCTGGCGGGTCGGAACTTTATTTTCTATAGTTGTAGAGAATACGGAAATGTAAGCTGTGCCACAAGAGTCCGACGCAAGAAAATTGGGGAACTGTCCGGTGCCAAAGATTGTCGACCACGACCAGCGGCGGCTCGAACTCGTCGACGCCACATGGCGGATCATCGCCCGGCTCGGGATCGAAAGTGCCACCATGCGGGAGATCGCCCTCGAGGCCGGTTTTGCGAACGGGGCACTCAAGCCGTACTTCCCCACCAAGGATGACCTGCTGACCTTCGCCTTCGGGCATGTCTTCAACCGCACCAACGAGCGCATCGCCGAGGTCACCGCCGGGCAGGCCGGGCTCCCGGCCCTGCGGGCATTCTGCGTCGAGGTGCTGCCCCTGGATGAGGAGCGGATCAACGAGGCCCGGATTGTCATCCCGTTCTGGCAGAAGGCCATCAACGACCCCGGCAAGGCGCGGATCCACCGGGACTCGATGGCGCAGTGGCTTGCGGCGATGCGGCAGTACCTTGCCGAGGCGCGGGAGGCCGGCACCGTCACCACCGGCGTCAACGACGCCGCACTCGCAGGTCAGCTGCTCAACCTCCTCCTCGGCGCGCAGATCGCGGCGGCGCTTGCACCGGAGGGCCAGGTGGAGCTCGGGCTGAACGAGCAGCTGGAGGGCTTCCTCACCCTGCTGTCCGGCTAGGTCCCGGACAATCTTTTTTCGCCGGTTGTCGAAAAAAGATGACACCGGCGAGCTGCGACGCTACTCTGAAAGGACTGTGCCCCAGGACACATTCCTAGAGGACAGTCCCAGAAATACGACGGCGTCAGGATCTTCGATGACCGCAGTTGCAGTCCGCCCCTCGCCCAGTCCCGCCGCACAGGACATCCGCACCAGCACGGCAGAATCCTTCGACCACTGGCGGCACCTCGTCGCGGAATCGTTCGTTCCGCTGGCGGCCTCAAGCCGGAATGCGGAGACCTTCCGCGGACGCATGCGGGCCCGCAGGCTGGACCGCGTGGCACTCGTCGAGGTCTCCTCGACGAGCCATGAGGTCCACCGCACGCCGGCACTGATTGCGCAGTCCAACCAGCGGTATTTCAAGCTCAATCTCCAGCTGCAGGGCACGGGGCTCCTCATCCAGGACAACCGTGAAGCCCTCCTGCGCCCCGGCGACCTTTCCATCTATGACACCAGCCGCCCCTACACGCTTGCCTTCGAGGGTGACGCCCGGCTCATGGTGGTGATGTTTCCCTGGGATGCGCTGTCCCTGCCGCCGGACTGCATCGCGCAGCTTTCGGCCACGCGGATGGCGGCTGGCGCCGGCCTCGCCGCGATCGTCGGGCCGTTCATCGCCCACCTCGCGGGGAACCTGGATGCGCTGAGCGGCCCCAGCGGGTCCCGCCTCGCCACGAATGCCCTCGATCTCGTCTCCACGATGCTGCATTCGGAACTGGACATGTCCCCCGACCGGATGCGTCCGCAGGCCCTGCTGGCGGCCTCCGTGCGGGAGTACATCGACGCCAACCTCGCCGACCCGCTGCTGTCGCCGGCTTCCATCGCGGCCGCCCATTTCATCTCCACCCGGCACCTGCATAACGTCTTCCACGAATCCGGCGCCACGGTGGCGAGCTGGATCAGGACCCAGCGGCTGGAGGGGGCGCGCCGGGAGCTGCGGGATCCGCTCCTGGCCGGGCTGCCGGTGGGCGCCGTCGCCGGGCGCTGGGGCTTCCTCGACGCGGCCCACTTCAGCCGCTCCTTCCGTGACGCCTTCGGCGATTCCCCCAGCGACTGGCGCCGCGGCGCTTCCGCTTGACCTGCGCCCACCGCCGACACAATCCGCCGGCCGGGACGCCAGCGGGCTGACATTCTGACTGATACGCGGACGGGCGGCGCCGGATCCCTCCGGCGCCGCCGCTGCGGCTGCCACCGCCGCCTTCCGTTCGACGCCGAACTCCACCAGCACGCCGGCCGCGAAGACCACAGGTACGGCGATCAGCAGCCCCACGGCCGTTTCGGTACTGCCGCCGATCAGCGCCGTGAAGTTGCTGACCACCAGGAACAGGACCCAGCCAAGCAGCACGGTGGCCAGCACCGGCGCCACGGCCGTCTGCCAGACCTGGCCGGCCACGCGTTCCCGGCGGAAGTAGGCCACCACCGCCAGGGACGACAGCATGTACAGCACCAGGAGCGCCGCCACGGCCAGGCCGCTGAACCAGGAAAAGAGCGTCAGGACAGGATCCAGGGTCATCACGGCGAACGGCGCCACCAGCAGGAACGCGAGGGCAGTCTGGATCCGCGCGGCGACCGCGGGGGCCCGGTGCCGGTTGGTCCGTGCCAGGACTGCGGGCATCGACCCCCGCAGGGCCAGCGAATGGAGGTAGCGGTTGATGCCGTTGTGGAATGCGATGATGCCGGCGAGAAGGGACGTCACCAGCAGGATGCCGGTGACCGTTCCGGCCCACGGGCCGAACAGTTCCACCATCGGCGTCAGCACGAAGGCGGTGGAATCGCCCGAATCGAGGGCCGCGCCCGCGGCGTCCATCACGTGCGAGGGTCCGTAGTAGCTGACCAGCATCCAGGAAATGAAGGAGAAGAACACCGCGATGACCCCCACCGACAGGTACGTTGCGCGGGCCACCGTGCGGTGGGCATCCTTGGCCTCGGCCGAGTAAATGGCCGTGGACTCGAAGCCGAACATGGACGCGACCGCGAACATGATGGCCACGCCCGGGGCGCCGGTGGCGATCGCCTGGGGCGAGAAGGACGCCGCCAGGCTGAGCCCTTCCGGGCCTCCGCCGTGCAGCAGAACGGTGAAACCGAACATCAACAGGATGGCGACTTCCAGACCCACCAGAATCGCCAGAACCCGCGCCCCGAGTTCGATATTGAGGGATCCCAGCACCTGCACCCCGGCCATGGTGATCATGGCCAGCAGCCACCAGGGCACCACGATTCCGGCGGACGCGAGGAGGCCCGAGAAGGCCGCGCCGTACAGACCGTACATGGCGGCCTGGACGGTACTGTATGCGAGGAGCGCCAGCCACGCAGCTCCTGCTCCGATCTTCCGCCCGAAGGCGGCGGTTACGTAAGCGTAAAAGGCGCCGTTGGCCTGGATCCTGCGGCTCATCGCGACGAATCCGACGGCGAAGATCATGATGACGATGCCCACCACCAGGTACGCCCCGGGCGCGCCGGGCCCGTTGCCGAGGGCGGCAGCCAGCGGTGATGCGCCGACGATCCCGGTCAGCGGCGCCTGGGCGGACAGGACAAAGAAGAGAATACCCATGACTCCGACGCTGCCTGCGCGTAGCGCGGTGGAGTGCTCCTTGCGGGGGGTGGCTTCTGCGGTCCGGGACTCGGAATTTGAAATACTCATCGGATCCTTCTTAACGGTCATGAGTGTGGGGAAAGGTGCGCCCGTAAAGGTGAATGGCACCGTGCAAACCAGCTTGACAGGTGGCCCACGTCACTTTTTTGTCGATCAGCGACCGGTTCTTGTCCCACAGCGCAATGGAGCCCGGGCCCCAGCAACCCTTCGCACGGAGTCAACTGCAGTTCGCGCAAAGACAAGACCGCGTGCCCGTCGCCGGGAGAGACTCGGAGATGTCAGTTCGGCCGCTCTGGAACCATCCTGCGCCGCACCTGCCCCTTCTTCAACTACTCGATGTGGAGTGCACCATGGAAACTTACGACGCTCTTCTGGCCTCAGTTGCCCCCGCCACCGGCCAGGGCCGGACCATCCTCGACCCCGCCACCGGGGAGCCGGTCGGCGAGGCGCCGGTCCACACTGTCGAAGACCTCGAGCAGGCCATCGCCGCCGCCGAAGCCGCCCAGCCGGCGTGGGCGGCGCTGGGCCACGACGCCCGGTCGGCCGCGCTCCTGAAGGCTGCGGACGCCGTCGAACGCTCCGCCGAAGAGCTCGCCCAACTGCTCTCCCGCGAACAGGGCAAGCCCCTCAACGGCCCCAATGCCCGGTTCGAAGTCGGCGCCTGTGCCGCCTGGCTGCGCGCCGCTGCCGGCACCCCGCTGGACCCCGATACCGTAGTGGACGACGGCGAAACGCGCGCCGAACTCCACTACCGGCCCATCGGCGTCGTCGGCGCGATCGGGCCCTGGAACTGGCCCATGATGATCACCGTCTGGCAGATCGCCCCGGCCCTCCGGATGGGCAACGCCGTGGTGGTCAAGCCCTCCGAATACACCCCGTTGTCCGTCCTGGCCCTCGCCAAGGTCCTCAACGAAGAGCTCCCGGACGGCCTCCTGACCGTGGTCAGCGGCGGCCGCGACGTCGGCGAAGCCCTCGCCGGACACCCCGGAATCGGAAAGGTGATGTTCACCGGCTCCACCGCCACCGGCAAGGCCATCATCAAATCCTCCGCGGACACCGTCAAACGCCTCACCCTGGAACTCGGCGGCAACGACGCCGGCATCGTGCTTCCCGACGCCGACCCGAAGGCCATCGCCGAGGGCCTGTTCTGGGGCGCCTTCATCAACACCGGCCAGACGTGCGCGGCGCTCAAGCGCCTCTACGTCCACACCGACATTTACGACGCCGTGTGCGAAGAACTCACCAGGGTCGCTGCCGCCATGCCGATGGGTAACGGCCTCGACGAGAACAACGTCCTCGGCCCGCTGCAGAACCGCCAGCAGTTCGACGTCGTGGCCCGGCTGGTGGAGGCCGCCCGCGAATCGGGTGCCCGGATCCTTCTCGGCGGCAACCCGGCTCCGGACCAGCCCGGGCACTTCTACCCCGCCACGCTCGTGGCCGACATCGGCAACGACAATCCGCTCGTGTGTGAGGAACAGTTCGGTCCCGCCCTGCCGATCATCCGCTACGGCACCGTGGACGAGGCGGTCATCATGGCGAACGCGCTCGACGTCGGCCTCGGCGCCTCCGTCTGGTCCTCCGACGCGGCAGGCGCCCGGAAGGTGGCGGCCTGCCTCGAAGCCGGCACCGTCTGGATCAACAAACACGGCGCCGTGGACCCGCGGATCCCCTTCGGCGGAGCCAAGCAGTCCGGCTACGGCCTGGAATTCGGCGTCGACGGCCTCAAGGCCCTCGGTGTCCCGCAGGTCATCAACGGCTGAGTCCAGGCGCGGACAGATCGACGGCGGAGGGCGGGGGCGGCAGGCCCCGCCCTCCGCGAGCGTCGGGACACGATTTCCGCCGCAGTCGCCCTGGGCCTCCGGGCCGCCGCCAACGGGGCCACTGCCCGAATGGCGATACTAATGCTCCGCAGTTGGGCGGCTGGGCACCGGCCCTGACACCATACGGACTATGGCCCAGAAGATTGCGTACCAGGGTGAGCCCGGCGCCAACTCCAATATTGCGTGCGCGCAGATGTTTCCCGACCTGGAAAGCGTTCCCTGCGCCAGCTTCGAGGACGCTCTGGAACTGGTCTCCACGGGTGAGGCCGCCCTGGCCATGATTCCCATCGAGAACTCGATCGCGGGGCGGGTGGCTGACATCCACATCCTGCTGCCGCAGTCCCGTCTGCAGATCGTGGGCGAGTACTTCCTGCCGATCCATTTCGACCTGATGGGCATCCCCGGCAGCACCATCGAGGGGGCCACCGAGGTCCACAGCCACATCCATGCCCTGGGCCAGTGCCGCAAGCTGATCCGCAGTGCCGGCCTGAAGCCTGTCATTGCCGGGGATACCGCAGGTTCCGCCCGGGAAGTGCGGGAGTGGAACGATCCGGCCAAGCTGTCCCTCGCTCCCCCGCTCGCGGCTCGGATTTACGGCCTGGAGGTGCTGGCCTCGCGGGTGGAGGATGATCCGTCCAACACCACCCGGTTCGTGGTCCTGGCCCCGGAAAAGGACCTGTTGTCCCGCAAGGAGTTGCCGGGACCGGCCGTGACCAGCCTGCTGTTCCGGGTCAGGAACGTCCCGTCCGCACTCTTCAAGGCGCTGGGCGGCTTCGCCACGAACGGCGTGAACATGACCAGGCTGGAAAGCTACATGGTGGGCAACGAGTTTGCTGCCACCATGTTCATGGCCGACGTCGAAGGGCACCCGCAGGACCTGCCCTTGCGGCTGGCGCTGGAGGAGTTGGAGTTCTTCACCACCGAGGTGCGCATCCTGGGCGTTTACCCCGCCGCCGAATACCGGATGGGGCAGGAGCGGACCGGGCAGCCGGCCGGCAACTAAGGGCGCACCCGCGCCGCGCTACGGTTTGCCGCCCTGGCCTCCACCGTCGCCGTCACCATCGCCGTCACCGTCACTCGCGGCAGCGTCAGCCGCCACCGATTCAATCGCCACGATGGATCCCGTGGCCGGCGGCACCGGCGGGGTCAGCACCGAGGCGTAGTCATGCTGGGTGGAGTAAGTCAGGAAGCCCAGGTGCGCCTCGTACCGGTCCAGGACGTCGTCGATGATCTGCTGGTGGGTCACGCCCATCAGGTCGTACCCCTCGGAGCCGGTCTGGGCGAACACTTCCACCCGGTAGTAGACGTCGGTTTCGCGGGACATCCGGCCGCCGAACATCGGCACGGGAGCCTCCACGGCCTGGATTTGGTAGTGGAAGTCGCGGTGGTCCGGGATCGTGACCACCAGTGCGTAGCTGGAGATCCCGGTCTGCTCGTTCGGAACGATGTCCAGGGTGGCCTGATAGCCCTGCTTGGTGAACTCCTTGAGCACGTCAGCCAGCGCCGGTTGCGCAGTCTTTTCCATGAACAGCGCCACCTGCTTCTTGGACGGATAGGAGCGCATCCCGGCGAGCCGCTGGCGCCACGTGCGTTCGGGTACGTGGCCGCCGTGCGCCGCCGTTGCCTGCCGGCGCAGGACCTGGCCTTCGCGCTCGGCCCGCTCCATCCGCAGTGCCTTGGAGAACGACGCCATCACCAGCCAGGCGATGATCGTCACGGGCAGGGCGAAGATGAGGGTGGCGTACTCCATGGTTGTCACACCGCCGGCTACAAGCATCGCGATGGCCAGCAGTGCGGTGAGGACCGCCCAGAAGATGCGCAGCCATTTGGCACCGTCCTGGGACGGATCCGGGATGGACGACGAGAAATTGGACATCACCATGGCGCCGGAATTGGCACTGGTGAGATAGAACAAGAGGCCGGAGAGCGTGCCCAGGCCGATGAGGAATCCGGCGCCGGGGAACATGGCCAGCAGCGCGTACCAGCCCTGTTCCGGGCTGTCCATGGCCAGCTGGGCGAATTCCGTGTTGCCGTTCAGGACCTCGTGCATGGCACTGTTGCCGAAGATGCTCACAATCAGGAAGTCGCACAGCACCGGGGCGGTGATGGCCGCAATCACGAACTCCCGCAGCGTCCGGCCGCGGGAGATGCGTGCCAGGAACAGGCCGACGAACGGCCCCCAGGCCAGCCAGAAAGCCCAGAAGAACAGGGTCCAGCTGGCCATCCATTCCGAACCGCCGTCCTCGTACGCGAAGGTCTGCAGGGTGCGGTCGGGCAGGGTGAACAGGAACCGGCCGATGTTCTCCACCATGGAGTTAAGCAGGAACGAGGTCTGCCCGGTCACCAGGATGTACAGCAGCATGGCCGCCGCACTCCAGATGTTCAGCTCGGAGATCCAGCGGATCCCCCGGTCGACGCCGGACGTGCACGCCGCGATGGTCAGGACGACGGCGACGAGCACCAGCGCGATCTGGAGGGCCAGCCCCTGCTGCAGGCCAAAGATCAACGCAAAGCCGACGTTCAGCAGCACCACCCCGATGCCCATGGACGTGGCCACACCGAAGACCGTGCCCACCAGGGTGACGATGTCGATCGCGTCGCCGACGCCGCCACGGACGCGCTTGCCGAGCAGCGGATACAACGCCGCCCGGATGGACAGCGGCATGCCCCAGCGGTAAGCGAAATATCCCATCGCCATGCCAAGGAGCGCATACATGGCCCAGCCGGCCACGCCGTAGTGGAACATGGTCCACACCACGGCGTCCTGGGCCGACGCCGCCGTCTGGCCTTCGCCCACCGGCGGCATCATGTACTGCGTGATGGGTCCCGTGACGGAGTAGAAGAGCATGTCGATGCCCACACCGGCGGCGAACAGCATGGCCACCCAGGTGAAGAGCTTGTACTGCGGCCGGGAGTGGTCCGGGCCCAACCGGACCGAGCCTTCCTTGGACAGCGCAACCCAGAGCACAAAGACGATCACCACGGTGACGGTCAGGACGTAGAACCAGCCGACGTTTTCCGCGATCCAGGCCACGACTGTCTTCATGGTGGCCTGCGCGTGGGTGGGCACCACCATCGCCCAGACGGAAAAAGCGATGATGACGACCGACGCGATGATAAACACCCGCCAGTTGATCTTCGGCCGCGGCTCCTCGATGAGTTCGGCCGGCCCGCGGCTCAATTCCTGCCTGGAAACCGGCGGCCGGTTCTCGGAATCCTGGCCGCCGCGCTTGCGGTCCGTGCCCCCCAGCTGACTTCGTGGGATCGGTGCATTCGATTGTCCGTTTGCAACACGCCGCACGATTTCTTCTTCAGCCATGGAATCCCATGTTACTCCGCGGCCTGAAATCGGGGCCGGGTCAGCGGGATCTCAGCAGGCGGCGTCCTCCCTTGATCTCAGGCACCAGACGCCCCTTTCCGGCGTCATGCCTCCACCGGTTTCCGGGCCTGCAGGAGCGGCGCGAAGAACGCGGCGAGCTCCGCCGTCGCCGTCAGGGGCAGGACGTTGGCCACATACTGGTCCGGGCGCACCACAACCACCACGCCGCCGCGGTCGATGCCGCGCAGCTCGAAGATGTCCGCCGACGGATCGGTGGCGTAGACCTTCTCGAGGTAGTTGAGCTTGAACGGCCCCACCTGCGGCTTGAACACCGACGGCACGGCGCCGATGTCCACGCTGGTGTGGTCCTGCTGGTAGATCACCTTCACGTCGAACCACGCGTCACGGTCGGCGCCTTCGGGTGTGGCGGCGAGCGGCGAGTCCGTGGCGTCTGCCAGCCACGCGGCCAGGTCCGCGGTCGGCGACGGCGCGCCAGCCTGTTGTCCCGGCGCGGCAGCGTCGGCGAAGACGTAGATGCGCCACCGGCCGTCCGCCATGGCCTGGTGGCCGAGCTGCAGGGGGTTGGTGTCGCAGACCCGCACCACGGGCGCGGATTTGAAGCGCTTGCCGATGGTGAAGCCGGCGGCGAGGTCCTGGTGCGCAGTCCCGCCGATGAGCATGGAGGGGGCGTACTGGGTCATGAAGCCGGCCGGGAATTCGGCGGTGCTGACGTAGAAGTCCTCGAGTTCGGAGGGGCTTTCGAACTCTTCAGGCTTCTTCGCCATCAGCGTCGACCACTCCTTGTCGAAGTCGATGAGGTTCTTCGCGATGACCTGGCGCTCGGCCGAGTACGTTGCCAGCAGGCTTTCCGGGCTGCGGCCCTCCAGGACGTGTCCGAGCTTCCAGCCCAGGTTGAAGCCGTCCTGCATGGAGACGTTCATGCCCTGGCCCGCCTTCGCGCTGTGCGTGTGGCAGGCGTCGCCGGTGATGAACACACGCGGGGTGCGCGTGCCGCGGTCCTCCGGGAGGACGTCGTCGAACCGATCGGTGAGGCGGTGGCCCACCTCGTACACGCTGTGCCAGGCGACGTTGCGCACGTCGAGCGTGTAGGGGTGGAGGATCGCGTTCGCCTTGCCGATGATCTGCTCGATTGTGGTGCTGCGGACGGCGCCGTTGTCCTTCGGATCGACTTCGCCGAGGTCGACGTACATACGGAAGAGATGGCCGCCTTCGCGCGGAATCAGCAGGATGCTGCCGCCCGTGCCGGACTGGATCGCGCACTTGGTGCGGATGTCCGGGAAGTCCGTCACGGCCAGGACATCCATGACGCCCCAGGCGTGGTTGGCCTGGTCGCCGGCGAGCGTGCAGCCGATCGACTCCCGCACCTTGCTCCGGGCACCGTCCGCGCCGACGACATACTTGGCGTGGACGATGCGCTCCCGGCCCTCATCCGGGCCGGCGGTGTGGAGGAGTGTGACGGCGACGGGGTACTCCCCCTCGCCGATTTCGAGGCTGCGGAACTCGAAGCCGTAGTCGGGCGCCATGCGGCTGGGCGAGTTCGCCATGAATTCGCCGAAGTAGTCCAGCACGCGGGCCTGGTTGACGATCAGATGCGGGAATTCGCTGATGCCCGTCGTGTCGTCGACGGCGCGGGCGCTGCGGACGATCCGGGAGGGGTCCGCGGGGTCCGGCTTCCAGAAGGCCATCTCGGTGATCCGGTACGCCTCGGCGATGATCCGCTCCGCGAAGCCGAAGGCCTGGAACGTCTCGACACTGCGGGCCTGGATGCCGTCGGCCTGGCCGATGGCGAGCCTGCCGCCACGGCGCTCCACGATCCGCGTCGTGATGCCCGGGAACTGGGACAGCTGCGCGGCCGTGAGCATGCCCGCGGGCCCGGTGCCCACAATGAGCACGTCGACCTCGTCAGGAAGCTGGGTAGGGCGGTTGATGCCGACGCCGGCAGCCGGCTGGACGCGCGGGTCACCGGATACGTATCCGTGATGGTGGAAATGCACGGGCTGTCCTCACTTCGTTGTGGCTAGGTGCCGTTGCTTCGGTTGTTCGATAATAGAAATACATGTTCTAATATCGAATTACAGCATTGACTATAGGTGGGGCCAAGGGCAAGCGCAAGATTTTTTGTGACGCCCCCATAGTGGCCTGGCCACACTGGCCCGCGGCGTGGCCCGCGACCTGCAGACGGCGGCGCTTCCGGAACTGACAACCCTCGCCAACCAGCTGGGCATCACCGCCCTCCTTGGAAGCCGCGCGGCAAATCAGCGAGCAGCTACACTAGCCGCAGGGGCCGGGAAAGGTTCTTGACGGATCTCTCCGGAGAGTGCATAGTTATCGTATACGATTTCGTACTCGATGAGGAGTAGCACTTGGAACAGGTCACCGACCGCATTCTGGCCGCGGCCCGCAAGGTCATCGCGGTGCACATCAACTACCCCAGCAGGGCGGCCCAGCGCGGCCGCACGCCGGAACAGCCGTCCTACTTCCTGAAGCCGCCCTCCTCCTTGGCGTCCGGTTCCGCGGAAGCCCCGTCCACGGTGGAACGCCCGGCCGGCTGCGAACTGCTGGGCTACGAGGGCGAGATTGCCCTGATCATCGGCACGCGCGCCCGCCGCGTCGGCATCGCGGAAGCATGGAGCCATGTCGAGTGGGTCACCGCCAGCAACGACCTCGGCGTCTACGATCTGCGCTACGCGGACAAGGGGTCCAACCTCCGGTCCAAGGGCGGCGACGGCTTCACGCCGATCGGCCCGGGGCTCATCGGCGCTGACACCGTGGACCCCGCCGGACTCCGGATCCGCAGCTGGCACAACGGTGAACTGGTCCAGGACGACACCACGAGCGACCTGCTCTTCCCGTTCGCCCGGCTCGTCGCGGACCTGTCCCAGCTGCTCACGCTCGAAGCGGGGGACATCATCCTCACGGGCACCCCGGCCGGCGCCTCCGTGGCCAAGCCGGGCGACGTCGTCGAGGTCGAAGTCAGCACTGACGATGAGGTGGGCGGCGGCGCCGTCAGCACCGGTCGACTCACCACCAGAGTGGTGGAAGGCACGACGCCGTTCGCCGACTATGGTGCCCGGCCCAAGACCGATGACGTGCAGCGGGAAGAGGCCTACGGATCGCGCGAAGCCGCCGGACTCGGCGCCGCGGAAGGCGCCGCCGTCGGGCATGTCCTGACCCCGGAACTGAAGGCGAAGCTGGAAAGCGTCTGCACCGCCACCCTGTCATCCCAGCTGCGCAAGCGYGGCCTGAACAACGTCAGCATCGACGGGTTGTCCGCGACCCGCCCGGAGAAGCGGGTGGTGGGTCTGGCCCGGACACTGCGTTACGTCCCCAACCGCGAGGACCTCTTCAAGACCCACGGCGGCGGCTTCAATGCCCAGAAGCAGGCCATCGACTCGGTCAACGAGGGCGAAATCCTAGTGATGGAGGCCCGCGGCGAGAAAGGCACCGGCACCATCGGGGACATCCTGGCACTGCGCGCCCAGGTCCGCGGCGCCGCGGCCATCATCACCGACGGCGGCGTCCGTGATTTCTCCGCCGTGGCCGCCATGGATATGCCCACGTATTACTCCAACCCTCACCCTGCCGTACTGGGCCGCCGCCACATCCCGTGGGACACGGACATCACCATCGCCTGCGGCGGAACCACCGTGCAGCCCGGCGACATCATCGTGGCGGACTCGGACGGCATCCTGGTGATCCCGCCGGCGCTGGCCGACGAGCTCGCCGACGATTCCATCGCGCA
This sequence comes from Arthrobacter sp. YAF17, assembly GCF_052113365.1. Taxonomy (NCBI): domain Bacteria; kingdom Bacillati; phylum Actinomycetota; class Actinomycetes; order Micrococcales; family Micrococcaceae; genus Arthrobacter; species Arthrobacter sp. YAF17. The sequence continues at coordinate 90,422 of NZ_JBFRDB010000014.1, forward strand.
GGAACGCGAGGAGGTCTTCATCGCGGAAATGGTGCAGCAGGGTCACAGCGTTGACGGTCTCTACCCCCTGAATGCGTCCTGGCGGGCCCGGTTTGCGGAATGGGAAGCAGGCAAATCCCATGCCTAAAGCCACTCTCGCAGCCGGTGCGCCCGCCGCAAGCAGCAAGTCCGAGCAGGCCTACGCCGCAGTGAAGGCCAAAATCGTAGAGGGGGCCTTCACTCCGGGATACCGGCTGGTCCTGGCCAAGATCGCGACCGACCTCGGCTTCAGCGTGGTCCCGGTCCGGGAAGCCATCCGCAGGCTCGAAGCCGAGGGACTGGTGAAGTTTGAACGCAACATTGGGGCCACCGTGGCGGGCATCGATCCCACTGAGTACCTGTACACCATGCAGACCCTGAGCATCGTGGAGGGTGCCGCCACGGCGCTGTCCTCACCGCTGATCGGCGGGACGGACATTGCCCGGGCACGCGCCGTGAACGAGGAGATGCGCAAATGCCTGCAGGACTTCGACCCCGACAGGTTCACCCAGCTCAACCAGGACTTCCACAACGTCCTGTTTGAACACTGCCCCAACCCGCACATCCTGGACCTCGTGCACCGGGGGTGGAACCGGCTCGCCGGGCTGCGGTCCTCCACCTTCCGTTTTGTCCCCGGCCGCGCCTACGAGTCGGTGGACGAGCACGAGGCCCTGCTGCAGCTCATTGAGTCCGGCGCCGACGCCGACACCATCGAAAAGGCGGCCCGGGTCCACCGGTCCGCCACGTTGGACGCCTACCTCGCCCAGGCGTCCACCGCAGCCAGCAACGACTAAGGAAACCACCATGACGTTCACCGCCGAACAAGCCACCACCCACTACGTTCCGCAGGACCTGCCCACCCATATCCAGCACTACATCAACGGCGAATTCGTTGACTCCGTGGGCGGAAAGACCTTCGACGTCCTGGACCCTGTGTCCAACCAGAACTACGCCACCGCCGCCGCCGGCCAGAAAGAGGACATCGACCTCGCCGTCGCCGCCGCCCGCGAGGCCTTCGTCAACGGGCCTTGGCCGAAGATGAAGCCCCGCGAACGCGCCCGCGTGCTGAACAGGATCGCCGACGCCGTGGAGGCCCAGGAAGCACGGCTCGCGGAGCTGGAGACCTTCGATACGGGCCTGCCCATCACCCAGGCCAAGGGCCAGGCGCTGCGCGCGGCCGAGAACTTCCGCTTCTTCGCGGACCTGATCGTCGCCCAGTTCGACGACGCCATGAAGGTCCCCGGCGCCCAGATCAACTACGTCAACCGCAAGCCGATCGGCGTCGCGGGCCTCATCACGCCGTGGAACACGCCGTTCATGCTGGAGTCCTGGAAGCTCGCCCCGGCGCTGGCTACCGGCAACACGGTGGTGCTGAAGCCGGCCGAATTCACGCCGCTCTCCGCGTCGCTGTGGGCACAGATTTTCAAGGACGCCGGCCTGCCCGACGGCGTCTTCAACCTGGTCAACGGACTGGGCGAGGAAGCCGGCGACGCGCTGGTGAAGCACCCAGATGTCCCGCTGATCTCCTTCACCGGTGAGACCACCACGGGCCAGACGATCTTCCGGAACGCCGCGGCCAACCTCAAGGGCCTGTCCATGGAGCTCGGCGGCAAGTCCCCGTGCGTCGTGTTCGCCGACGCCGACCTCGACGCCGCGATCGACTCCGCMCTGTTCGGYGTCTTCTCGCTCAACGGCGARCGCTGCACCGCCGGCTCCCGSATCCTSGTSGARCGYGCCRTSTAYGASGARTTCTGCGARAAGTACGCCGCCCGCGCMAAGAASATCGTGGTCGGCGACCCGCACGACCCGAAGACCGAGGTCGGCGCGCTGGTCCACCCGGAGCACTACGCCAAGGTGGCCTCCTACGTGGAGATCGGCAAGTCCGAGGGCCGGCTGCTCGCCGGCGGCGGCCGTCCGGACCACCTGCCCGAGGGCAACTACATCGCCCCGACCGTGTTCGCCGACGTCGCCCCGGACGCGCGGATCTTTCAGGAGGAGATCTTCGGGCCCGTCGTCGCGATCACCCCGTTCGACACCGACGACGAGGCCCTCGCCCTGGCGAACAACACCAAATACGGGCTTGCCGCTTACATCTGGACCCAGAACCTGACCCGCGCCCACAACTTCTCCCAGAACGTCGAGGCCGGCATGGTGTGGCTCAACAGCCACAACGTCCGCGACCTCCGCACCCCGTTCGGCGGCGTCAAGGCCTCCGGCCTCGGCCACGAGGGCGGCTACCGCTCCATCGACTTCTACACCGACCAGCAGGCCGTGCACATCACCCTCGGCACCGTCCACACCCCCAAATTCGGCGCCTGAGCCCTTCCGGCCAGCGCCACCCCAGAACCCCTTTCAAAGAAGAGAGAATCCCATGACCAACTTCGTTCCCACCCCCACCGTTCCCGCGCCGGACATCGTCCGCTGCGCCTACATGGAGATCGTGGTCACCGATCTCGCCAAGTCCCGCGCCTTCTACGTGGACCTCCTGGGCCTGCATGTCACCGAGGAAGACGAGAACGCCATCTACCTGCGCTCACTCGAGGAGTTCATCCACCACAACCTGGTGCTCCGCAAGGGCCCCATCGCCGCCGTCGCGGCCTTCGCCTACCGGGTGAAGTCCCCCGCAGAAGTGGACGCCGCCGAGGCGTACTACAAGGAACTGGGCTGCCGCACCGAGCGCCGCAAGGACGGCTTCACCAAGGGCATCGGCGACGCCGTCCGCGTCGAGGACCCGCTGGGCTTCCCGTACGAGTTCTTCTACGAGGTGGAGCACGTGGAACGCCTCACCCAGCGCTACGACCTCTACTCCGCCGGCGAGCTGGTCCGGCTGGACCACTTCAACCAGGTCACCCCGGACGTCCCGCGCGGCCGCAAATACCTCGAGGACCTCGGCTTCCGCGTCTCCGAAGACATCCAGGACTCCGACGGCGTCACGTACGCCGCATGGATGCACCGCAAGCAGACCGTGCACGACACCGCCTTGACCGGCGGCAACGGCCCGCGCATGCACCACGTCGCGTTTGCCACCCACGAGAAGCACAACATCATCCAGATCTGCGACAAGATGGGTGCCCTGCGGATCAGCGACCGGATCGAACGCGGCCCCGGCCGGCACGGCGTCTCCAACGCCTTCTACCTCTACATCCTGGACCCGGACGGCCACCGCGTGGAGATCTACACGCAGGACTACTACACCGGCGACCCGGACAACCCCACCATCACCTGGGACGTGCACGACAACCAGCGCCGCGACTGGTGGGGCAACCCCGTGGTCCCGTCCTGGTACACCGAGGCCTCCCTGGTCCTGGACCTCGACGGGAACCCGCAGCCCGTCATCGAACGCACCGACGCCTCAGAAATGGCCGTGACCGTGGGGGCCGACGGATTCTCCTACACCCGCAAGGAAGGCTCTGAGGCTGAGGGTTTCAAGCTCGGGGCGCAGCTGTAGCCATGCTGGATGCCAAGACGATCGAGGCCATCGCCGACGAACTGCTGGAAGCGGCCCGGACCCGCACCCCGGTCCCCCGCCTGACGGCCCGCTACCCGGACATGACGGTGGAGGACTCCTACGCGGTCCAGCAGTTGTGGCGGACCCGGAACGAGGAGTCGGGCCGGACCCTGGTGGGTCGCAAGATCGGCCTCACGTCCAAGGCCATGCAGGCCGCCACCGGCATCACCGAACCGGACTACGGCGCCATTTTCGATGACATGGTACTCGAGACGGGCTGCTCGGTGGAGTGGGACCGGTACACGCATCCGCGGGTGGAGGTGGAGCTGGCGTTCGTGCTGAAGAAGGACCTGTCCGGACCCGGCTGCACCATCTTCGATGTGCTGAACGCGACCGACTACGTGGTGCCGGCCCTGGAGATCCTGGACTCCAGGATCGAGATGGAGGGCCGGACCATCGTGGACACCATCTCCGACAACGCGGCGATGGGCGCCATGGTCATCGGCGGCCGCCCGGTCAAACCCGACGCCGTGGACCTCCGCTGGGTCTCGGCCATCCTGTACAAGAACCAGACCGTGGAGGAGACCGGCGTCGCCGCGGGCGTGCTGGACCACCCGGCCAACGGTGTGCACTGGCTGGCGAACAAGATCGCCGCCCACGGGGACGCCATGAAGGCCGGGGACATCATCCTCGCCGGGTCCTTCACCCGCCCGCTGTGGGTCTACAAGGGCGACACCGTCCACGCGGACTACGGACCCCTGGGAGTTGTCACATGCCGCTTCGACTAGAAAACACCTTCCGGGACGCCCTGGCCAATGAGGACGGCGCGGCATACCGGCCGCTGGCCGGGATGTGGGTGTGCTCCGGCAGCCCGCTCATCGCCGAACTCTGCGCCGGTTCCGGGCTGGACTGGCTCCTGGTGGACGCCGAGCACAGCCCCAACGGGCTCGAATCCATCCTCGCCCAGCTCCAGGCCATCCACGGCTACCCGGTCCACACACTGGTCCGGCCGCCGGTCAACGACACCGTCGTGATCAAGCAGTACCTGGACCTGGGCGTGCAGAACCTGCTGATCCCGATGGTCAACTCGGCGGCCGAGGCCGAGGCCGCCGTCGCCGCCACCCGCTACCCGCCGCAGGGGGTCCGCGGAGTCGGCTCGGCGCTGGCCCGCGCCGCCCGCTGGAACCGGGTCCCGGACTACCTGTCCCGGGCCTCCGAGACGATCAGCCTGACCGTCCAGATTGAATCCGCGGCGGCCGTGGACGCGGTCACGGACATCCTGGCGGTCGACGGCGTGGACGCGATCTTCCTGGGCCCCTCCGACCTCGCAGCCTCCCTGGGCCTGCTGGGCCAGCAGGAACACCCGGAGGTGCGTGCCGCCGTCGAACGCTGCCTCTCCGCGGCCAGGGCGGCCGGTAAACCCGCCGGTGTGAACGCCTTCAACCCCGCCACCGCACGCCACTACCTCGAGAACGGCGCCGACTTCATCCTGGTGGGAGCCGACGTCGCCCTGCTGGCCCGGGGCTCCGAGGCCCTCGCCGCCGAATACGTCCGGCCGGCCGCGGCCAAGGCCGCCGGCGACGGCACCCCCGCCAGTTACTGACACCGACACAGACACTGCCCCTGACCCCTAAAGGATTTCCTTGATGAGCGTTGCACCCGCACTCTCCCCTGCCATTTCCCCTGACCGGGAAGCCTCCGTCCTCGCCTCCGTGCCCACCGGGCTGTTGATCGGCGGGCTCTGGCGGGACGCGTCCGACGGCGGCACGTTCGACGTGCACGACCCCGCCACCGGGAAGGTCCTCGCCTCGCTCGCCTCCGCCACCAGCCAGGATGCGGTCGCCGCCCTGGACGCGGCCGACGCTGTTCAGTCGTCCTGGGCCCGGACCGCTCCCCGGGTGCGGGCCGAAATCCTGCGCCGGGCCTTCGACCTGGTCACCGAACGGGCCGAAGACTTCGCGCTGCTGATGACCCTGGAAATGGGCAAGCCACTGGCTGAGGCCCGTGGCGAGGTTACTTATGGGGCCGAATTCCTGCGCTGGTTCGCCGAGGAAACCGTCCGCGACTACGGCCGCTACCTCACCACACCCGAGGGCAAGAACAAGATCCTCGTCCAGCACAAACCGGTCGGCCCGTGCCTGCTGATCACCCCGTGGAACTTCCCGCTGGCCATGGCCACCCGCAAGGTCGCCCCCGCTATCGCGGCCGGCTGCACCATGGTCCTGAAACCGGCCAAGCTCACCCCGCTGACCGCGCAGTACTTCGCCCAGACCATGCTCGACGCCGGTCTGCCCGCCGGTGTGCTGAACGTCGTCGCCTCCTCCAGCGCCTCCGGGATCTCAGGGCCCCTGCTGGCCGACCCGCGGCTGCGGAAAATCTCCTTCACCGGCTCCACCCCGGTGGGCAAACGCCTCATGGCCGACGCCGCACAAAACGTCCTCCGGACCTCCATGGAACTCGGCGGGAACGCACCGTTCATCGTTTTCGAGGACGCCGACCTGGATAAAGCCGTAGACGGGGCCATGGCCGCCAAAATGCGCAACATGGGCGAAGCCTGCACCGCCGCGAACCGCTTCCTCGTCCAGGAATCCGTCGCGCAGGAGTTCACCGCCAAGTTCGCCGCCGCGATGGCCGCCCTGACCACCGGCCGCGGCACCGAACCCGGCACCCAGGTGGGCCCGCTCATCGACGCAGCCGCCCGCGACGACGTGCACGCCCTGGTGGCCGCCGCCGTCGACGCCGGAGCCACCGCCGTCACGGGCGGCGCCCCCGTGGACGGCCCCGGCTACTTCTACCCGCCCACTGTGCTCGGCGGCGTGCCGAACGACGCCGCCATCCTCGGCCAGGAAATCTTCGGACCCGTCGCGCCGGTGACCACGTTCAGCACGGAAGAGGACGCCATCCGCCTCGCCAACAGCACCGAGTATGGCCTCGCCTCGTACCTCTATAGCCGCGACTTCAACCGGCTCCTACGCGTAGCAGAACAGATCGAATTCGGCATGGTGGGCTTCAACGCCGGCGTCATCTCCAACGCCGCCGCACCCTTCGGCGGCGTCAAACAATCCGGCCTCGGCCGCGAAGGCGGCACCGAAGGCATCGCCGAATACACCACCACCCAATACATCGGCATCGCCGATCCCTACGCTGGCTGAGGCGGGGGACCGGCCGCGGTGCGCCTGGCGGATTGCCAGGCATAGCCTGCGGCGAAGTCGACCATGGCCTGCGCGCGGTCGGTCAGGCGGACTGCCTCGGGCCAGACGATACGCACGGACAGCGGCTTCACCGCCGGAACGAGGGGCTTGCTCACCACGGCAAGCCCCTCATAGCTGGCATCAACAGCAGGGTGTTGCACCAGCACGGAATAACCGAGGCCGCGGCCGACGAGCGAACGGGTGACCTCAAAGTCGGTGGTGCGATAGCGGACGTTCGGTTCCACCCCGGCACGTTCAAACAGCGAGATACTGTGGTGGCTGCTGGGCGGCGCGTCCAGCAGCACCATCGGCTCGGGGGCCAGATCCCTCAGGGAAACTTCGGACATCTCCGCCAGACGGTGCCCGGCAGGCAGCAGCGCGTAGGCGCTTGTCCTGTACAGCTCCACCTCGGCCAGCCCGGCCGGCAGATCCGTTTCGTAGACGACGGCCAGGTCGAGCCCGCCGTCGAACAGCCGCTCCAGCAGGCCGGTCTGCGTCCCTTCCACGGACGACAGCTCCACCAGGGGGTGCTCGCGCATAAACCCCTCAAGCAACGGCGGCAGTACCGTCGGGGCGAGCGTGAGGTAGCAGCCGATGACCAGCGGACCAGCCAGTTCCAGCCCGCCGCTGGACGCGCTCAGCTCCAGTTCCTCGGCGTCCGCCAAGAGCAGCCTGGCGCGACCATAGAGGTGTTTCCCTGCCGGCGTCAGCGATACGCCGTGCGCTTTGCGGCGGACCAGCAGTTGCACCTTGAAGATCTTCTCGAGCTCCGTCACGGAAGCGTTCACAGCGCCCTGCGAGAGGTGGAGTTTCAGCGCCGCGGCTGAAATTGCCCCTGCATCGGCCACCGCAACAAACTGCGCCAGCTGCCGGAGGGTATAGCGCGCCATTCGATTCCTCAATTTTTCCGTTGATAATGGGCATTTCTTCGAACTTTACCAGTGGTTATGACGCCTGCCACAGTGGAGGAAACCAAAACTGACAGGAGCCACAATGACGTTGGACACCGCGCTGGCAAAGACCGCCCCCATAGCCGACTGGGTCACCCTCGCCGATCTGCACCGGGACCCCTTTCCCATCTATCAAAAGATGCGGGAGGAGGCCCCGGTACATTGGGTGCCGGAAGTTGGCCGCTTCATGGTGACCAGCTACGACGCCTGCCACCTCATCGAGAATGACCAGGAGACGTTTTCCGCCAACGAGACCGGGTCCCTGATGAAGCGGGCCATGGGCCACTCCATGCTGCGGAAGGACGATCCGGAGCATGATGTGGACCGCAAATCCTATGGCTCCGTGCTGCGCCCGAAGGCCATCAAGGAAAAATGGAATGCAATCTTCGAACAGAACAGCGAAACTTACCTCGCACGCCTCGAAGCTGCGGGTCCCGGCGCCGACCTGATCACCGAATACGCGGCGCCCTACGCCGCCGAGAACCTGCGGCTGATCATGGGCTTCCACAATGCAAGCCAGGAAGACATGCAGCGCTGGTCCCAGACGATGATCAACGGCACCGGGAACTACGCCGACGACCCCGAGGTCTGGGCCGCATCCAAAAAGTCCTACGACGAGGTTGACGACGCGATCGACGAGATCCTGCCGTACCTGCTGCGGCATCCGGACGGCAGCCTTCTCTCCGGACTTGCCTCCATGCCCATACCACTCGAGGCGATCCGCGCCAACATGAAGATGACCATCGGCGGCGGCCTAAACGAGCCCCGCGACGTCCTCGGCGTCGCCGTGTGGGCGCTGCTGCGCGACCCCGCCCAACTTGGCCTGGTCAAAGCCGACCCGACGCTCTTTCCGGCCGTCTTCGAGGAGGCCGTCCGCTGGGTTGCGCCGATCGGCATGTATCCCCGGGAAACAACCAGGGAAACCGTCCTGGGCGGGATCACCTTGCCCAAGGGCGCCCGGCTTGGTGTGGTGATCGGCGCGGCCAACCGGGATCCGGCCATCTTTGCCGACCCCGACGCGTTCGCCATCAACCGCGAAAAGAAGCCGCACCTGGCCTTCGGCGGTGGAAACCATTTTTGTGCCGGCACTTGGGTGGCTCGCGCATCCGTGGCGGCCGTCGCTCTCCCCCACCTGTTCTCCAGGCTGAAAAACCTTCGCCTGGACCCTGATCAGACTGCTGTGGACTCCGGCTGGGTTTTCCGGGGCATGACAATCCTCCCCGTTTGCTGGGACAAATAGAAAGAACCTAAGAACCATGACCAAAATCAGTTTTCACCACAACGGCGGCAACGTCGATGTCCTCGACGTTGCCGCCGGGACCTCCATCATGCGCGCCGCCGTCGCCAACGGCGTGCCCGGCATTATCGGCGAATGCGGCGGCCAGGCCATGTGCGCCACCTGCCACGTCTATGTCCGCGAGGAATATGTTCCCGGCCTGCCGGGGATCGGCGAAGAGGAAGAGGAGATGCTCGACTGCACCGTGGATCCCCGGGATCCGGAGCGAAGCCGACTGGGCTGCCAGGTCTTCCTCAAAGACGGCTACGGCCTCGAAGTCGATGTTCCGGGACAACAGGTCTGAGCGGCCCATGGACAACGTTGTTATCGTCGGAAACGGCCAGGCGGGGATCCAATTGGTTGAGTCCCTGCGCGCTGAGGGCTACACCGGGCCCATCACGGTCATCGGCGAGGAGGAGCACCTTCCCTACCAGCGGCCTCCGCTCTCCAAGGATTTCATGGCTACAGGCCACGAACCGCAGCCGTTGCCCTTACGGGCCGAAAGATTCTTTGCCGAGAACGACGTCGATTCCCGTCTGGGCGCGTCGGTCACAGCGGTAGACAGGGAATCGCGCACCGTAACGCTGGCCGGCGGATCCCGCCTCGGCTACTCGACCCTGGTTTTGGCCACCGGCGCGGCCAACCGCACCCTTGACATCCCCGGCAGCCAGCTGGGCGGCATACACGGGCTGCGGACCCTCTCGGATGCCCGGACCATCCACGCCAGCCTGAACCGGGCCACATCCGTGGTGGTGATCGGCGCCGGCTTCATCGGCATGGAGTTTGCTGCGGCGGCACGGCAGCGCGGCTTGGATGTGACAGTCCTTGAATTTGCCGACCGCCCCATGGCCCGCGCGCTCACGCCCACAATGTCCAACTATTTTGCGCAGGCGCATCAACGCAACGGCGTGACCATGCGTTTCGGCGAAGGAATAGCGGCCTTCGCCGGTCGGGACGGCCAGGTCAGCGGAGCCGTCAGCACCAGCGGACAGACCTACCCGGCCGACCTGGTGTTGGTGGGTATCGGCGTGGTGCCTCGGACCGAACTGGCCACCGCGGCCGGACTGGCCGTGGATAACGGGATCGTCGTGGACGCCGGCATGCGCACGTCAGACCCCGCCATCTTCGCCCTCGGAGACTGCGCCAGCTTCCCCGCTCGGGCAGGCGCCCGAATACGGCTCGAGTCCACCCAGAATGCCACCGACCAGGCCAGGCACACGGCCCGTTCCATCCTCGGGAAAGCCGAGCGGTACGCCTCACTTCCGTGGTTCTGGTCCCAGCAAGGCCCGCTCAAGCTGCAGATCGCCGGGCTGAGCCGCCCCGGGGACCAAACGGTGCTCCGTGGCGATCCAGCCGCGAATAGGTTCTCCGTTTTCTGCTATCGGGACGGTGACCTTGCTGCCGTTGAGTCCGTCAACAGCCCAGGCGACCACATGGCGGCCCGCCGGCTGCTGGCGCAGGGCCGGTCGGTTTCACCCGCAGAGGCTGCGGACCAGGCGTTCGACGTCAAAGCCCATTCGCTGCAGGTTCCTGCGCGGGCATTGACATGACTTGAATCACAACTACACTAATTGATTGTATACGATTTCATGTATGAGATCGTAGATAGTTGCATCCCCGCATCCCTTTTCGCGCCACGCAGACGTGGCCCTCCGCAACAAGGAATAAAACATGAGTGCTATCCCGCTCGAGCAGCGACGCTCGGCAAAGGAAAACCGCCGCGTGGCGTTCGCTACCATCGTCGGAACCACCATCGAGTGGTACGACTTTTTCATCTACGCCAATGCCGCGGGCCTGATTTTTGCAAAACTCTTTTTCGAGCCGGCCGGCAGTGACATCGGCATCCTGATTTCTTTCGCCTCCGTCGGACTGAGTTTCCTGTTCCGCCCGCTAGGGGCCTTCCTGGCCGGACACTTCGGCGATCGCCTGGGACGACGGGCAATGCTCGTCATCACACTGATCATGATGGGTGTTGCCACCACGCTCATCGGTGTGCTGCCCACCTACGAGACCGCGGGCATCGTGGCACCCATCCTGCTGCTTCTGCTGCGCATCGTGCAGGGCATTTCGGCAGGCGGGGAATGGGGCGGCGCGGTTCTGATGGCCGTTGAACACGCCCCCCGTTCCAAGCGCGGCCTGTTCGGTTCCTTCCCCCAGCTCGGCGTTCCCTTGGGCATGCTCCTTGCCTCCGGCGTCCTAGCTCTGATGTCCGGCGTGATCTCCCCCGGTGCGGCCTTTGTGGAGTGGGGCTGGCGCGTCCCGTTCCTGCTCAGCTTCGTTCTTATCATCGTGGGATTTGTGGTCCGTCGCAGCGTCGAGGAAAGCCCCGTTTTCGAGGAAATCGCGCAAAAGAAGCAGCAGACCCGCGTCCCGGTTGTTGAACTGTTTAAGAAGCACTGGCTGCTGGTCATCATCGCTGCCCTCATCTTTGCGGGCAACAACGCCGCCGGCTATATGACCACCGGCGGCTACATCCTCAGCTATGCCACAAACCCCAAGGGACTTGCCATGGACCGCACCTCGGTCCTCATGGCAGTTACGGCCTCCGCCGCCCTCTGGTTCGTCTTTACGCTGATCGCCGGGTTCCTCTCCGACAGCATCGGCCGGAAGAAGACTTATCTCATCGGCTATGGCTGCCTGATCGTGACAGTCTTCCCGTTGTTCTGGCTGGTCAATACCGGCAACATCTGGGCCCTGTTCCTGGGCCTGGCAATGTTCACCGTGGGGCTCGGCCTGACGTACGGTCCGCAGGCTGCCGTCTACAGCGAACTGTTTCCCGCCTCCATCCGGTTCTCCGGCGTCGCGATTTCCTATGCGCTGGGTGCCATCATCGGCGGCGCCTTCGCACCCATGATCGCCACCGCGCTGGTGCAGGCCACCGGGACCACGGTTTCGGTCTCCGTCTATCTGCTGATTGTCGCGCTGGTTTCCACCGGAGCGGTCCTAGTCATCCGCGACCGCAAAGGCATTGACCTGAGTATCAACAACCAGGCCGAGCAGGAAGTCGGCGCCACAGTCTTCGACAGCCGCCGGCCCACCGTCCGCGAGGACGTCGACGTGAACGCCTGACCACGCTCGATCACAGCGCGCAGCGGCGCCGGTCAACCCATGGCCGGTGCCGCCGCCGTGCCCGAACTGAACTGGCGGCGGGCCCAGCGGGCCAGTTTTTTGCCCTTGCCCTTCCACCAACTGTCCTCGTCGCCGCCGTGGCGCCACCGGAAGATCACCATGACCATCACAAAGACTCCGGCCGCAACCTCCTGCCACGTTCCGCTGGCAGCATCGATCAGCACGGTGACCGCGCTGATCAGGATCGACGGCCAGGCCAGGGTGGTGAAGACGGTGTTGGCCACGTAACGGCGATGCGACCGGGGCACGGAGAGGGCGCGGACCATGTCGAAGCAGACACACACCACCACCACCGTCTGGCCCAGGGACAGCAGGATTGAGCCGGTCAGGGATCCGGCGAACATCGCCAGGACCTGGAGTCCGGAGTTCATGACCTGCCCGCGATCAGTGCGGGTCCAGGTGCCGATCTGCCCGGCCAAGATGGATTCAACATTAGGTGCCCCCCCCGGCTGTCCTCGCTGCTTCACTGGCTGCGACGCCAGATTCCTGCCATGGACAATTCAAACGGCCCGGCGGCCCCGAAGTCACGCAAACGCTGTACCCGTCTTTACGGACGCTGACACCCGGCGACAGCGCACCAGTACTCACTCTGGGGCGCTGACTACGTGGACAGAAGAGGGAGGACGGAGGAGGGAGCCGGAAACCGGCTCCGTCACTCGCTGTTCCGCGGCCGCCACACCACAACGGCCTGGGAGCGGGCACGGGGGCGCTGGCCGCGGGCCAGGCTGACGACGTCGCCCGCGGCTCCGGCGGCGAAGATGCGGGAGTCCAGCGCGCGGGGGCGGCGTTCGATTTCCTCGCTGAGTTCGGTAACGCGCCGCTGCAGGGCAGCCACCTGGTTTTCCAGCTGGAGGATCCGTTTGATGCCTTCGAGCGAAACACCCTCCTGGGAGAGCCGCTGCACCTCGCGGAGCATGGTGATGTCCCGCTGTGAATAGCGCCGGGACTTGCCGGGCGCGCGGCTGGGCGACACGATGCCCAGCCGGTCATACTGCCGCAGCGTCTGGGGGTGCATGTCCGCCAGCTCCGCGGCGACGGAGATCACGAAGATCGGCTGCTCGTACTCGATGGCCATGGCAGGCACCCGTTCTTAGAGCCGGGCCTTGGCTGCCAGTTCGGCGCGGACGTCCTCGCCGGCGGTGGCCGCGCCGAAGGCCTTGACGGCCTCCTCGGCTTCCTTGCTGAGCTTCCGCGGGACGGCGACGTCGATCGTCACCAGCAGGTCCCCGGTTGCCTTGGAGTGCTTGACGCCGCGCCCCTTGACCCGGAGGGTACGGCCCGACGGCGTGCCGGCCGGGACGCGTACCTTGACCTTGTCGCCGTCGATGGTGGGAACCTCGATATCGGCACCCAGGGCTGCCTCCGGGAAGGTGACCGGCACGTGGATGCGCAGGTTGTCGCCGTCGCGGACGTAAAAATCGTGGGGCTTCACCGCGACGGTGACCATGAGGTCCCCGTACCCGGCCGGACCGTACTGGCCCTTGCCACGGACCCGGACCTTCTGGCCGTCCTTGATGCCGGCCGGGATGCGCACGTCGATGACTTCGCCGTCCGGTTCACGCAGGCCGATGGTGGTACCGCGGATGGACCCGGCAAAGGAAATGGAGGTGGACGCCGTGCGGTCCGCGCCCTTCTGCGGGGCACGCTGGAACGACTGGCCCCCGCCGAAGCCGCCGCCGGCGCCACCGCCGAACAGGTCGGCGAATTCCGGCGGCATGCCGCCCGCCGTGCTGTAGCCGCCGGAGTGGCGTCCCCCGCCGCCGGTAAACAACCCGCCAAAGAGGTCCTCGAAGCCGGCCCCGCCACCGGCTCCGCCGCCGCCGCCACCGGGCGCGAACCGTGCGCCGCCCATGGCCCGGATGGCGTCATACTGCTGGCGCTCGTCGGGATCGGAAAGCACGGAGTAGGCCTCGGAGATGTCCTTGAACTTCTTCTCCGACGCGGTGTCACCGGCGTTCGTGTCCGGGTGGTGCTGCCGCGCGAGCTTCCGGTAAGCCTTCTTGATGTCGGCGTCGGAAGCGTCCTTGGCGACTCCAAGGATCTTGTAAAAGTCCTTGTCCACCCAGTCCTGACTAGCCAATGGCGTTTCCTTWCAAAAGTGTGTGCCGAGGTGACAGTTCACGCCCATGTTTGGTTGAAACACGGGCGCGAACTGTCACCTCGATGGCGTGCTGCTACGCCGGAACCGCGACGATGACCTGTGCTGCGCGGAGCACGCGGTCGCCGGACCTGTAGCCGGAGCGCAGAACCTGGCTGACGGTGTCGATCTCGACGTCCTGGCCGGGCTGCTGGATGAGGGCCTCGTGGATCGTGGGGTCGAACTCCACGCCGGTCTCATTGATGCGCACCAGGCCGTACGTCTTCAGCGCGTTCTCCAGCTTGGCGGCGATCGCGGCGAACGGTCCGTCCGCGAGGTCACCATGCTGGCGGGCGGCGTCGACGTCGTCCAGGACCGGCAGCAGGGAGTTCAGGACGCCGATGACGGCCATCTCCCCTGCCACGGCACGGTCGCGTTCGACCCGCTTGCGGTAGTTGACGTACTCGGCCTGCAGGCGGCGAAGGTCATTCCTGAGCTCCTCCGTTTCCGCACCGTCGGCACCCTGGGCCACGGACTCCGCGGCCGGCACCTCAACGCTGTTGAGGATGTCCTCCGCCTGGGACAGTGCGTCCCCGGAACGGGAATCCGCAGCATCGGCGTGCTCCTGGTCGGGGTGGCGGGCCTGGCCGGTCTTCGGATCAACCTTGCGGTTGTCGTGGATGATCGGCTTCTGCGGCTCGCTTTCCCGCTGTTCAGCGTCGCGACGGCTCTCGGAAGAACCGTGCTCTTCTTCGTTACCGTGATGCGGCATGGCTACTTCTTCTCGTCTTCGTCAACGATCTCGGCGTCGACGATGTCCTCATCGGTGCCGGCTGCCGGCTCACCGGCCGGTGCACCCTGGGCGCCGGTGGCGCCGTCCGGGGAACCTGCCTGGGCGTAGATGGCCTCGCCGAGCTTGCCCTGGGAAGCCTGGAGCTTCTCGAACGCGGTCTTCACGGCGGCGTCATCAGTGCCTTCGAGGGCTGCCTTGAGGGCGTCGACGTCGGCCTGGACCTCGGTCTTGACCTCTTCCGGCAGCTTGTCGGCGTTGTCGGCGATCAGCTTGTCCACGGAGTAGGCGAGCTGCTCGGCAGTGTTGCGGGTGTCGGCTGCCTCGCGGCGGGCCTTGTCCTCTGCTGCGTGCTCCTCGGCGTCCTTGACCATGCGGTCAATGTCTTCCTTGGAGAGGCTGGAACCGCCCGTGATGGTCATGGACTGTTCCTTGCCGGTGCCCTTGTCCTTCGCGGACACGTGGACAATGCCGTTGGCGTCGATGTCGAAGGTGACCTCGACCTGGGGGACGCCGCGCGGGGCCGGAGCGATACCGGTCAGTTCGAACGTGCCCAGCGGCTTGTTGTCGCGGGTGAACTCACGCTCGCCTTGGAAGACCTGGATGGCCACGGACGGCTGGTTGTCATCCGCCGTCGTGAAGGTCTCGGAGCGCTTGGTCGGGATGGCCGTGTTGCGCTCGATCAGGTGCGTCATGATGCCGCCCTTGGTTTCGATGCCGAGGGAGAGCGGGGTGACGTCGATCAGGAGGACGTCCTTGCGCTCACCCTTCAGGACACCGGCCTGCAGGGCAGCGCCGACGGCGACGACCTCATCCGGGTTCACGCCCTTGTTCGGTTCCTTGCCGCCGGCGAGTTCCTTGACCAGGTCGTAGACGGCCGGCATACGGGTGGACCCGCCGACGAGCACGATGTGGTCGATCTGGGACAGCTGGATGCCGGCTTCCTTGATGACGTCGTGGAACGGCTTCTTGGTGCGCTCGAGCAGGTCCTTGGTGAGGTCCTGGAACTTGGCGCGGGTCAGCTGCTCGTCCAGGTGCACCGGGCCGTCGGGGGTGACGGAGAGGTACTGGAGCGAGACGTTGGTGCTGGTGGAGGAGGAGAGTTCCTTCTTGGCCTGCTCTGCCGCCTCACGCAGGCGCTGCAGGGCGATCTTGTCCTTGGACAGGTCGATGCCCTTGACCTTGAGCTGGTTCAGCAGGTAGTCGACGACGCGCTGGTCCCAGTCGTCGCCGCCGAGGCGGTTGTCGCCGGCGGTGGAGCGGACCTGGATGGTGGAGAAGTTGTCTTCGTCCTTGCCCACTTCGAGGAGGGAGACGTCGAAGGTTCCGCCGCCGAGGTCGAAGACGAGGATGAGTTCATCTTCCTTGCCCTTGTCCAGGCCGTAGGCCAGTGCAGCCGCGGTGGGCTCGTTGACGATGCGCAGGACCTTGAGGCCCGCAATTTCGCCGGCCTCCTTGGTGGCCTGGCGCTCGGCGTCGTTGAAGTACGCGGGAACGGTGATCACGGCGTCCGTGACCTTTTCACCGAGGTAGGACTCGGCGTCGTTCTTGAGCTTCATGAGGATACGGGCGGAGATCTCCTGCGCCGTGTACTTCTTGTCGTCAATGGCGACGGACCAGTCGGTGCCCATGTGGCGCTTGACGGAAGCAATGGTGCGGTCAATGTTGTTGACGGCCTGGCGCTTGGCGATCTCGCCGACCAGCACTTCGCCGGACTTGGAGAACGCAACAACCGACGGCGTGGTGCGGCCACCCTCGGCGTTGGCAATGACGGTGGGCTCGCCACCTTCGAGAACGGAGACGACGGAGTTGGTTGTTCCGAGGTCAATACCTACTGCACGTGACATGTGTTGCTTCCTTCTTTCCTTGGAAACTTGCTGAGATGGCTGCGGACCGCAGCGGTTATAGCTCGCCGGATCCGACCGTTATTGAGCGATCTGCACTCAACTTTACTCAGGGGCGTTTCAAAGTCAATTCAAAGTTGAGTGACCTACGCTCAACTTCACTTTTTTGGCGCTGCGGAGCGTTTCTTCAGCGGCTGGGAATTCCCGGAATTCCGGGCATGGTTGTGCAGCCGCGGCGCTGACGCCCCGCTGTTCGCTGTGCGCGAAGTCCGCCGCCTGGATGTCCTCCTAGCGTTCGCCGCGGCCCTCTTCGCCGGCAGATTCGTCCCTCGCGGGCGCCTCGTCGGCGGCGCGGCGGGCCGGCCGGCCACTGGCGGCGCCGGCTGCTCCATAATCACCTTCGGGATACTCCCCCTCTTCGACGGCGGCCGATGCTGCGCCGGTGCCACCCGCCGTCCCGTAGTCACCCTCGGGGTAGTCGCCCTCTTCGGTGCCGACGGCGGTGGCGCCGGCGACGCCCGCCGAGCCGTAGTCGCCGGTGGGGTATTCGCCCTCGGCGGCCTCGGGCGGATTCTCCCCGGCAGTGCCCGCGGTGCCATAGTCTCCCTCGACGTACTGGCCCTCGGCGGCCTCTGCTTCGGGCTCTGCTGCCTTGCGGTCAAACTCACTGTTTTCGGACATGGTTGGATCCCTCCTGGAAGCTTCAGCGCGCCCAGGCAGGCGCAGGGGCAGTCTATCGAGCGCCGCCGGGAGACAACAGGGGGATCAGGGAAACGGAGAGACCCCGCCCCGGCGGCGGCCCGGCCGTGGGTCGACTTAACAGTTATTCCGGCTGAGCGGCCCGCCCGCCGGACTGGCCCGCCGAGGGCCCAAGTCCCGCGAGATCCGCCAGCACGGCCAGATGGTGGGCGAAGAGCTCATCCGGGGCGGCAAACGTATCCGCGCCGTACTGGCCGAAGACCTCGAAGCTGATGGCGCCGAAGAGTGAGGTCCAGACGAGCGCACCCCGCGCCATCAGGCTGTCCGGCACGGCGAGTCCCATCCCGGCCCGGATGCTCTCCAAGTCGGCCGCCAGCGGCGCGGTGACGGCAGCCGGACCGCCAGGCATCGTCAGCCGTCCGGCGCGGTAAGCGCCGTCGAGGAGTGCCATCAGCGCATATATGACCCGCGTACCCGGGCCGGTGGTCCGCTCGGCCGGCGCTCGATAGCCGGGCACGGGACTGCCGAAGAGGAGCCCGTAGCGGGCCGGTTCGCGCAGGGCCCAGCGCCGCACCGCGGAGCCCAGCGCACTGAACCGTCCGGCGAAATCGCCCACCGGAAGGACGGCCACGGCGGCTTCCACTTCGTCCCCGAGCTCGTTGTACGCATCGACCAGCAGCAGGGTCAGCAGCTCTTCGCGATTCTCCACATAGCGGTAGACCGCCGAGGAGACGACGCCGAGATCCCTCGCCACGGCGCGCAGCGACAGAGCGGCAGCCCCGTGCAGCGCCAAATGTTCCCGGCCGAGGCGGACAATGTCCTCAATGGTCCGGACCCGGGCCCGCTCGCGGGGCGTGAGTGGCTTCTGGGGCGGGGAGCTGGCGGTCTGTGGCACGGCTCCAGCATTTCACAAATCAGAGCAGTGTCAACAAATGTGAGCACCGCTCTTGACATCCCGGAAGGATGGACGCATTCTGTATCCAGAGAGCACTGCTCTCAAAATCGGTGAGGCCAGGCTGCAGGGCAACCCCGCCCGGACGGCAACAACCGAACCCAACCCAGCGAAAGGAAACCAACGTGTCCCAGCCCAAATCCCCGGAGTCCCCGGCCCGGGCATTCTTTGTAGTTACCGGAGCCGGGCCCGTCGGCTGGACAGTTGCCGAGCAGCTTGCTGCCGCAGGCCACCGGGTCCGCGTGCTCACCCGTTCCGGCAACGGCCCGGACCACCTGCTCATCGAGAAGAAGGCAGCGGACGTGTCCGACGCGGCGCAGCTTGGCGGGTTGTTCAGCGGCGCCACAGCCGTGTTCCACTGCATCCACGGCTCCAAGTACGACGCGAAGGTCTGGGCGGCGGAACTTCCGGGCGCCGAGCAGGCCGTGCTGGCCGCGGCAGGCGAGGCGGGCGCCGTCGTCGTCTTCCCGGAGAGCCTGTACTCCTACAGCGAACCTGACCGGCCGATGACCGAGGAGGGGCCGCGCGAGGCGCAGGGCGGCAAGCGGGGCGTCCGCACCGCGCTGCTGAAGGCCCGGGCTGCCTCCGCGACCGACACCGTGAGCGTCGTGGCGGGTGATTTCTTCGGCCCCAGGGTCCGCATGTCGCACGCCGGCGAGCGTATGGTCCGTCCCGTCGCGGCCGGCAAGCCAATGCAGGTGGTCGGCCGGGCGGACCAGCCGCATTCGTTCACGTACGTCCCCGACCTCGCTGCCGCCATGATCGCCGCGGCGGACAAGCCGAACACATGGAACCGGGTGTGGCATGCGCCCACCGGACCTGCGCTGACCCAGCGCGAGCTTGCGGGGGCCTTCGCCAGCGCAGCCGGCGCCCGCGCCCCGCGCGTCACGGCGATCCCCGGATGGGCGCTGAAGGCGATGACGGTGTTCTCCCCTGACATGCGGGAAATCGCCGAGACGCTGTACCAGTTCGAGCGCCCGTTCGTGATGGATTCGACTGCGAGCCAGGCCGCCCTCGGCGTGGCGCCCACCCCGCTGACGGAAGCAGCCGCCGCCACGGTCGCCTGGTGGGGGGACCAGGAACGGTGACGACGGCTGCGGTCTAAGTCCCGACGAGCGGGGTTTTGGCCATCGGGGTTCCGCTTAGCGGCTTCCCGCCTCCGCGGGCGCGGGCTCCGGGACGGCGGGCAGGGCGCTTGCGGCGGCATCCGCCTCGGGGCGTCCCATCCTGCTGGGCCACCAGATCCGCGGGCCGATGTCGTAGGCCAGGGCCGGCACCAGCAAGGAGCGGACCAGCACGGTGTCCAGCAGCACCCCGAAGGCCACGATGAAGGCCAGCTGCACCAGGAACATGATGGGGATGACGCCCAGGGCCGCGAAGGTGGCCGCGAGCACCACGCCGGCGGAGGTGATCACACCGCCCGTGACGCCGAGGCCGCGCAGGATCCCGGCCCGGGTGCCGTGCTTAAGAGATTCCTCCCGGACCCGGCTCATCAGGAAGATGTTGTAGTCCACGCCGAGTGCGACGAGGAACACGAACCCGAACAGCGGAACCGTGGCGTCGGCACCCGGGAATCCGAAGACGTTGTTGAACACGAAGGCGGAGACACCCATTGCGGCGCCGTAGGACAGGACCACCGAGGCGACCAGCAGGACCGGCGCCAGCACCGAGCGCAGCAGCAGCATCAGGATCACGAGGATGACGGAGAGGACCACCGGGATGATGGTGACAAGGTCCCGCTGGGCGGTGGTGTTTGTGTCCAGGGCCGTCGCGGTCACTCCGCCGACCAGCGCGCCGGCGTCGATCTCCTTGAGTTCCCGGCGGAGGTCCACGACGACGTTTTCGGCCTCGGTGGAGTCCGCGGCGAAGTTCAGCGTCGCGTTGATCAGGACCTTCCCGTCCCGCACTGCGGGAGCCGCGGGGGCGGGAGCGCCTGGAGCAGCCGGCGCGCCCGCGATGACGGGCGCGCCGCCGTCGGCCAGCAGGTAGGCGTCCCCGACGCCGCCAGTCGCCCTGGTCTTCGCCAGGACTTCCTGGGCCCTGGTCTCGTCCGCGACGATCACGGCGGGGCTGCCGGAGCCGGCGTCGAAGTGCCGCGCCAGCGCATCCTGGCCGTCGACGGCGTTGGAAGCGGTGAGGATGACGTCGGTCTGCGGAACACCGTTGGCCTTGAGCTGCAGGACGCCGGCGGAAGCCACCAGGAGCAGCAGCACGGAGGCGATCCAGACGGTCCGGGGCCGGCGGGAAACGAGGGAACCGGTGGCCCGCCACACGCCCTTCTGCCCCTCTAGGCCGGTGACGAGTTCAGGCTCGCGCTCGGTCTCCGGGAGCAGCTTGGGGCGGAAGGGCCAGAACGCGGCGCGGCCCAGCAGCGCCATCAGCGCCGGCAGCAAGGTCAGGGCGGCGAAGAGCGAGCAGAGGATGCCCGCGGCCGCCACGGGGCCGAGGGCCTTGTTGGAGTTGAGGTCGGAGAACAGCAGGCACAGCAGGGCGATGATGACGGTGGCACCGGAGGCGGTAATGGGCTCCCACGAGTTTTTCCACGCGGTGAGCGCGGCGGCCGTGCGGTTGGTGGTGTGCGTCAATGCCTCACGGAAGCGCGCCACGTAGAGCAGCGCGTAGTCCGTGGCGGCGCCGATCACCAGGATGGACAGGATGCCCTGGCTCTGGCCGTTGAGCTGGATCCAGCCCAGTTTCGCCATGCCAAAGACCAGCAGGATGGCGGCACAGAGGGCGAAGACCGAGGTGAACAAGACGGCGATCGGCAGCAGCAGCGAGCGGTAGACGATCAGCAGGATCAGGAACACCGCGCCGAGGGCCACCAGCAGGAGGATGCCGTCGATGCCGGCAAAGGCGCTGACGAGGTCCGCGGTGAGCCCGGCCGGGCCGGTCACAAAGGTCTGCATTCCTTCCGGAGCAGATTCCTGCACTACCGCGCGGAGTTCCTTGACCACTTCCTTGACTTCACCGGCCGCATCGATCGGGACCACAAACTGCACGGCCTTGGCATCCTCTGACGGGATGGGACCGACGACGGTACTACCGGCACCGACGGCCTCCAGCTTGCCCTTAAGTGCTGCCGCCTCGCCGAGCTGCGCCGGCGTGAAGGCGGAGCCGCTTTCGATGACAATGACGGCGGGAATCTCGTTGGAGTCCCGGAACTTGGCCTGCCAGTCCTGGGCCGCGGTTGCCTCGGCCCCCGCGGGCAGGAAGGAAGCCTGGTCGTTCGAGGAGACCTCGTCCAGCCGGCCGAAGGTGGGCCCGCCGATCCCGGCGATGGCCAGCCAGGTGAAGACGAGCAGGACCGGAACCAGCCAGCGCAGCCAGAAGGGGACACGGGCACTGTGCAGTGGGGTCTTTTTCATGGGTCCTTCAGGTGCATTCCTAGGAGGAGTAGAATTGACTCAATCATAGACTATCTCCACGATAGAGATAAATGGGCTAACCAAGAATCCGGGAATCATCTCGGGACCGGCGCGGGTCCGATGCGTCGGCCTGCTGAAGTAAACTCCGGAGGGCGCCACCAACTGCGGAACAGGCGTCACCGGCGACAGGAAGAGGGAGGTGCACCGTGACAGTTGATTCCTCGGGGGGCCCCGAATCCGCCGGTCCGCCGCCGCTGGTCAGGCTGCTTCAGGAGTTCAGCCTCGAGGCCAACCGCTACGTGGATTCCGCCGGCGGCCGCAATGACATGCACCGGACCGACCTCAACGCCCTGGCTGTGATCATGCAGCACACCGCGAGGAACCAGATCGTCACTCCGGGAGTGCTCCGCAAGGAACTCCGCCTCAGCTCACCCGCCACGACCGCGCTGGTGGACCGGCTCTACAACTCCGGCCACGTGGTCCGCGAACGGCAGGGCACGGACCGCCGCCAGGTCCAACTCCGGATGACCCCCAAGGCCTACCGCGACGGAAGCGCCATGTTCATGCCGCTGGCCCGCCAGATGGACGCGGCGATGGCCCAGTTCACCGCCGAGGAGCTGGAAATCGCCACCCGGTTCATGACTTCGATGATTGACGCGACGGTCAGGGCCGGGCAGGAGGCGGCGCAGCGGACGGCACCGGCTCCAGCCGACCCGCACTAGTTGCCGCTTCCGCGCGTCCCGTCGGCAGCGTTCGCAAGCCGGGCAGCCGCCGGCGCGGCGCCCCCGCCACACCCGCCCGGCGGGCAGGCCGTGCCGCCCACAACGCCCCCGCCGCCAGTCCCACGGGGACCAGGAGCGCCCAGCCGCTGAACAGCAGCACGGCCAGCATGACAACAGCGGCCACAATGACGCCGTACCAGGCAGGCGTCCGGGCGGGCAGCAACCGGATCCCGGCAATCAGGCCGAACGCCGTCACTGCGGTGAAGCACGCCGACGCCGCCCCGATCTGGAACTGCGTGTTGCTCAGCCCGCCCGCGGCCGCACCGAAGGACAGGAGCGTCATCACGGCGAGCAGTCCCAGGCTGGCCGTGGGAACCTGGCCCGGACCGGCGCCCCGCACGAGGGTCCGCGGCAGCACGCCGTCGGACGCCAGGCTCGCACCCAGCCGGCTGGCACCGGCAACGAAGGTGTTGATGGGGCCGAAGGTCAGCACCGCGGCGGCGACGGCGGTCAGCGGGGCGGCGAGTCCGCCCAGCCCCTTTTCAAGCAGCTGCGCGATCGGCACGTCGCTGCCGGGGAGGGCCGGGCCCAGCACGGCGACCGAGGCGGCAACGACGCCGATGTACACCACGCCGACCACCACCAGGGTGAGCCATGTGGCCCGCTTGAGGTCCCGTTCCGGGTTGCGGAATTCACCGGCGAGATGCGTAACGGCGTCCCAGCCGGCGAAGCAGAAGAAGAGCAGGCTGGCCACCCCGCCCACAGCCCAGTAGCCGTGCGGCGCGAACGGCTCGAAGTTCCCGGCCCGGGCGAACGGGGCGGCAAGGGCGACCGCCAGCGCCAGCAGGCCGACCAGGAGCACCATCAGCACCAGCTGGATGCCGCTGGACATCCGGATCCCGACGGCGTTGCTCGCGAACGCCGCGGCCAGCAGCAGCGCCGCCGCCACCAGCGCCGTCCCGCGGCCGCCGCCCAGGGCGTGGGCGATGTAGTTGCCGCCGATGACGGCCGTCGCGGGAGCGCCGAACGGGATGGCGAAGTAGAAGAGGTAGCCGGCCACAGCTGAGGCCCGGCGCCCGTAGGCGCGCGTTACAAAGTGGGCGATTCCGCCGGCGTCGGGCTGCTGCCGGCTCATCTCCGCAAAACTGAAGGCCACGGGCGTGCAGAACACGAGCAGCAGGGTCCAGGCCAGGAGCGACGCCGGCCCGGCTTCCTTGGCGGCGATCGCCGGGAGGACCAGGATGCCCGAGCCCAGGATCGCCCCGACATAGATCCCGGTGGCCCGGAACAGGCCGAGCCCTGCCTGCCTGCTGCTGTTGATGTTCACTCCTCTAATCATCCGCGGAACGGCGCCGGGCAGAAGCGGCAAAACGGACGGGCACGCGCGAAATCCTGCMGTCTTCCCGGCCGCTTCCCCCGGCTTTCACGGATTTGTCGGCGCGGGGCGGTAGCGTTTCATTATGAGTGCGCAGCAGCCTGAAGATGTGTACAGCCACGGCCACCACGAGTCGGTGGTCCGAGCCCACGCCTCACGGACGGCGGAGAACTCCGCGGCGTTTGTGATCCCGTACCTGGCTCCGGGGGTGTCGGTGCTCGACGTCGGCTGCGGGCCCGGCAGCATCACCTGCGATTTCGCCGGGCTCGTCTCCCCCGGGAAAGTCACCGGGCTGGACCGCTCGCCGGAGGTGATCAGCCAGGCTGCTGCCCTAGCGGCCGGGCGCGGCGTGCAGAACGTCGAGTTCGTCGCCGGCAATATCTACGACCTCGACTTCGAGGATGAAACGTTCGACGTCGTGCATGCGCACCAGGTGCTGCAGCACCTCACGGACCCGGTCGCTGCCATGCGCGAAATGCGCCGCGTCGCCAAACCCGGCGGGATCGTGGCGGTGCGCGACGCCGATTTCCACGGCATGAGCTGGTTCCCGGCCGTCCCCGAGCTGGATGAGTGGATGGAGCTGTACCAGCGGATCGCCCGCCGCAACGGCGCCGAGCCCGACGCCGGCCGCCGCCTGGTGTCCTGGGCGCAGTCCGCCGGGTTCACCGACGTCGCGCCGTCCAGCAGCAACTGGCTCTACGCCACCGGCCAGCAGCGCCGCTGGCAGGCACGGGTGTGGGGCGAGCGGGTGCTGCATTCGGCCTTCGCGGACCAGGCGCTCGAGTACGGCTTCGCCAACGCCGCCGACCTGGCAAGGATTTCGGCCGGCTGGCACCGCTGGGGTTCCACGGACGACGGCTGGTTCCTGATCCCCAACGGCGAGGTGATCGCCCGGGCGTGAGTTGCGGCCGTCCACGCCAGCCATTCCCCGCCGGCGGATCTGCCGCTAGGGTGCACTCAGACACCCTGTGACAAGGAGGAAGCATGCGCAACGTGACGGCCGGGCTGTTCAGTTCCGTGGACGGCGTGGTGGAAGACCCGTTCCTTTGGCAATTCGACAGCTTCGATGAGGAACTGGGCGCGGGGATGAACGAGATGATGGGCCGGATCGATACCGGGCTCCTGGGCCGCGTCGGGTACCAGCAATGGGCGGAGTACTGGCCGAACGCAGATGCCGACGCCGACTTCGGCGGGTTCATCAACCCGCTGCCGAAGTATGTAGCGTCCCGTACGCTGGCCGGCGATCTGGCGTGGCAGAACTCGCAACTGATCGCGGGGCCGCTGGAGGATTTCGTCGCGGGGCTGAAGGACGGCGACGGCGGCGACATCGGCGTGTTCAGCAGCATCTCGCTGGTCCGCCAGCTGTTCTTCGCCGGGCTCTTGGACAGCCTGATGCTGATCGTCCATCCTGTGGTGGCCGGCAGTGGCCGGCGGCTCTTCAACGACGGCGATCCCCTGACCCGGCTTGAGCTGCAGTCATCCCAGCAGACCAGCAAGGGCAACATGATTCTGAGCTACGGCCTGCGCGGCAGCTGAGGGATAGCCAGGCTTCCGGCGACCTCCCGGCGGCCGGCAGCACACGGCGTGTGACGGCGTTGTGAAGCTGCGACCGGGCGGGTCCGTCCGCGGCCGTAAACTGGCTCCGTGCAACCCTCCCTTTGGCTGGCCCTGGCGGGCGCCGGCGTCCTGATCAGCTTCACGCCCGGCGCGGGCGCCATCAACACCATGAGCAACTCGCTGAACTCCGGCTTCCGGCGTTCCATCTGGGGTATCCTCGGGCAGCAGGCCGCACTGATCGTGCACGTCGTGATCGTGGCCCTGGGCGTCGGAGTCCTGGTGGCCAGCTCACCGGTCGCGTTCAACGTGATCCGCTACGCCGGCGCCGCCTACCTGGTGTATCTGGGCATCCAGCAGTTCCGGCATAAGCCCGATCTGGACCAGGAGAAGGCCGCAGCACTGCGCAATGAGCCGGCCGCCTCCATGTTCCGCCGCGGCCTTTGGGTCAACCTGCTGAACCCCAAGGCGATCGTGTTCTTCCTGGCCTTCATGCCACAGTTCATCCGCCCCGGCGATCCGCTGCTGCCGCAGTACCTGATCCTGGCCGCCACCGTGATCGTGATCGACATCCTCGTCATGTGGTTCTTCTTCGCCGCCGCGGCCAAGACCTTCCAGCGCTTCACTCACGATGCCCGCGGCCAGCGGATCCTCAACCGGACGTTCGGTGTCCTGTTCATGGCGGTAGGCGTCATGCTGGCCCTGATCCACTGACGGACCCGCCGCACCAACGGCATACGGCAGGCAGGGGCCACGGCCCAGGCAGGGTCCCGGCGGGCCCCCGACGGCACATGACAGCCCGGAATACAAGTGTGACAAACTTTGTAATACGCGCGGCCCGGAAACTAGCCAAGCGGACCCGCATGACTCATGCTTGCTCTATGACCTCAATGTCGAGCCAGTACCGGATCATCGCGGTCTGCACCGGAAACATCTGCCGGTCCCCGATGGCCGAACTGATGCTCGCGGAGGCCCTCGCCGCCGAGGGACTGGCCGGCGCCGTCGTGGATTCGGCAGGAATCACGGCGTATGAGGTGGGCCGGCCGATCGACCCCCGCGCCGCCCGCAAGCTCACCGCCCACAGCATCCCCTCGGACCGTCATGTAGCGCGTGAATGGCAGGCGGAATGGTTCCGGAGCCGCGATCTCATCCTGGCCCTGGACGTGGACCACTTCGGCTGGCTGCAGCAGGCGGCGCCGGACCGCGAGTCTCTGGCAAAAGTCAGGATGCTGCGCAGCTTCGATCCGGCCGTCGCGGGCAAGGACCCCCTCGACCAGGGCATCGAAGACCCCTGGTACGGCGGCCACGCGGACTTCGACCTCACCTGGAACCTGATCCACGCCGCGCTCCCCGGGATCGTGGCGCACGTCCGGACAGAGCTCGCACTGCGGCACCACCCGCACCAGCAGGGTACCGGCAGTGATCAACCCAATGCACAGCAGCCGGTACGCTCTATTTCATGAGTCCCGCACCCGTCATTATCGCCATCGACGGACGCTCCGGCGCAGGCAAGACCACCCTGGCGATCGAACTGGCGGCCCGGCTCCGCGAGCACCACAAGGTGTCCCTCTTCCACCTCGAGGACATCTACCCCGGCTGGAACGGGCTCGCGGCCGGCATTGAGCGCTACGCTTCGACCGTCCTGGCCCCGCTGCACCGCGGCGAGCCGGCCGAGTGGGTCAGCTGGGACTGGACCGCGCACTACGACGGCGCCACCCGCACCACACTGCCCGCCGAGATCGTCCTGGTGGAGGGCGTGGGGGCCGCCGCGGAGGCAGCCCGCCCCTACCTGGCCGCGGTGATCTGGGCCGATTCACCCGAACAGGACCGGCGCAGCAGGGCCCTCGCCCGGGACGGCGAAAGCTACGAACCTTTCTGGGACGAGTGGGCCGCGCAGGAAGAGGAGTGGCTGGCCCGGGACGACGTTCCCGCCCATGCCGACGTCCTGGTGCACAATCTTGCCGACGGCGAAGCCCCGGCGGAAGTGCTGCAGGCGCTCCAGTACCTGCCGGCGCTTTCCCCGGCGCTGGTCCCTGAGCTTGCCGCCCGCCGGGGCCTCGAGCTCCGCGCCGAACGGATCGACGCCGCCCCGGACCCCTCCCGGCTGTTCGAGTCCCTCTTCGGCCACTCGGCCAACGCCGTCTGGCTCGATTCCTCCCTGGCACCGGAGGCCAACGCCGCGGCGGAACGGTGCCGCTTCAGCATCCTCGCGGACGACGGCGGCCCCTTCGGCCAGTCGGTCCGGCACAGTTCGGGCAGCACCCAGGTGAGCATCGGCAACGCCAGCGTCCGGACCGAGGGCCCCTTCTTCCGCTGGCTCGACGGCGTCTGGGGCCGCCGCGCCCTCCGCGGCCCGGAGGGCTACCCCTGCGAGTTCACCCTGGGCTGGCTCGGCTACCTCGGCTACGAACTCAAACGTGAGACCGGCGGCAGTGACGTGACGGCCGAATCCCCCGACGCCTGCCTGCTGTTCGCCGGCCGCGCCGTGGTGCTGGACCATGTGGAGCGCACCGTCTGGCTGCTGACCCTGGACACTGCGGACGCCGGGGACTGGCTCGAAACGGCACGCTCCGCCACCGCGGCGGCCCGCGGGTACGCGGCAGCATCCGGCGACGGCGCCAGCGGCGTCGGCGTCGGCGTCGGCGTCGGCGCTGCTGTCCCCGGCCACGCCCCGCTGGACTTCACGGCACGGGACTCGGAGGTGGCCTACAAGTCGAAAATCACCGAGGCCCAGTACGAGATCGCCGAGGGCAACACGTACGAGGTCTGCCTGACCACCGCGCTGACGGCAAGACTTCCCGGCGAAGCGCTGGACCCGTGGCAGGCCTATCTGGCGTTGCGCCGCCGGAACCCGGCCCCGTTCGCCAGTTTCCTGCGCTTCGGGGACCTCACCGTGGCGAGCACCTCGCCCGAGCGTTTCCTGCGGATCGCGGCCGACGGCGGGATGCGCGCCGAGCCGATCAAGGGCACCCGGCACCGGGACGCCGACCCCGCGCGGGACGCACTGCTGCGGCAGGAGCTCGAGTCCTCCCCCAAGGACCGTGCCGAGAACATCATGATCGTGGACCTCCTGCGCAACGATCTCAGCCATTTCGCCGTGCCCGGCTCGGTGTCCGTCAGCCGGCTCTGCGCGATCGAAAGCTACGCCACGGTCCACCAGATGGTGAGCACCATCGACGCCCGGCTCAGGCCGGGGATGCCCCGGGCCGAGGCCGTCGCGGCGTGCTTCCCCGCAGGGTCCATGACCGGCGCCCCGAAGGTCAGCACCATGGCCATTCTCGACCGGCTCGAGGGCGCTCCCCGGGGCGTGTACTCCGGTGCGATCGGCTACTTTTCACTGAACGGCGCCACCGACCTGGCCGTCGCGATCCGGACCCTTGTGCTCAGCGAACAGGTCGGAGGCGGCACCGGGCTCAGCCTCGGCGTCGGCGGTGCGATTACGGCGGATTCCTCGCCCCAGGAGGAGTACGAGGAGATCCGGACCAAGGCCTTCGGCGTCCTCTCGGCGCTCGGCGCGGAGTTCCCGCCGGGCTGACGACGGCGCCGCAGCACGGCTGACGCCTACTGCAGGGTGGCTGTCAGCCGGGCCACGTTGTCCACGTATTTGACCCGCATCGGCCGCTTCATCCAGTCATCAAGGGTGAGTTCGCGCGAAATGCCCCGGTAGGTGTCCTCCACGGCGCTGATCCGCCGCACGATGTCCTCGCCCAGGAGCATCACCGAGACCTCGAGGTTCAGCGAGAAGGAGCGCATGTCCATGTTGCTCGAGCCCAGCACGGCCACCTCGTTGTCGATGGTGAAGTGTTTGGCGTGCAGCACAAACGGTGCTTTGTACAGGTAGATCCGCACCCCGGCTTCCAGGAGCGCCTCGTAGTAGGACTGCTGGGCGTGGTGGACCAGGAACTGGTCGCCTTTTTCCGAAACGAAGAGTTCGACGTCGACGCCGCGCTGCGCCGCCGTCGTCACCGCGTACAGCAGCGAGTCGTCGGGGACGAAGTAGGGGCTGCAGATCGAGATCTTGTGCTGCGCCGAATAGATGAGCGTGTTGAAGAGCCGCAGGTTGTTTTCCGTGATGAAGCCGGGGCCGCTGGGCACCACCTGGGCCGTGATGTCGCCGGCGTGCAGTTCGGGCCGGTGCGCGAGCTGGTCCTCGAGCGACTCGTCGGTCTCGCTGAGCCAGTCGGTGGCGAAGACGACGTTGAGGGTGGTGACGATCGGCCCGCGCAGGCAGGCCATCAGCTCGACCCATTCGCGGCCGACCTTGCGGTGCCGCGGGTTGTTGTAGGAGGGCTCGATCAGGTTCTGTGAACCGGTGAAGGCCACCTCGCCGTCGATCACCATGATCTTGCGGTGGTTGCGCAGGTCCGGGCGGCGCCACTGCCCGTGCACGGGGCGCAGCGGCAGCATGGGCCGCCAGCGGATCTTGCTGGCCTTGAGCCGGGCGATCAGCTTGCTGTAGCCCTTGATGCGCAGGGTTCCCAGGTGGTCGAACAGGAGGCGGACCTCGACGCCGCGTTCGGCTGCCTCTTCCATCGCGGTCAACAGATCGTCAGTGACGTGGTCCGAGCTCAGAATGTAGAACTCGGCGTTGACGAAGGACTCCGCCTTCCGCACGGCGGCCGCCATCGTCTTGATCGAGTCCGGGTAGCCGGGCAGGAGCTCCACGTGGTTGCCGTCCACCATCGGCAGCGAGCCCAGGGTCTTGTTCAGCTCCGCCGCGGAGGACACCCATTCCGGGCCCTCGTAGCGGCTTTCCAGCATCGCCAGCTCGGACGTGCCGGCGCGGACCCGGGTGTTCACGGCGTCCTGCTGCGCCCGGCGTTTGCGGGAGAGCCGGAAGTTGCCGAAGAGCAGGAACAGGACCAGGCCGACGGCCGGGACGAAGAAGATGATCAGCAGCCAGGCCATGGCAGTGGTCGGACGGCGGTTTCCCGGGATGATGCCGAGGGCCAGGACCCGGATGGCGAGGTCCACCACGGTCAGGATCAGGATCACCCAGGACGGGAGTGAACCCGCCAGCGAAAACGGCCACAGCACAGGCGTACCCCTCAGGTTCCAGACCCGCGGAACAGTTCCGGAACGGGCAACGGTCAAATCCTATCCCGTTGCCCGCCGCACTAAGCTGAAGCCATGAGTTCTCCTGCCGCCGCCCCCTCCCACGCCACGGTGCTGGTCTTCCTCGACCCAGCCTTCGAAGAGGGCCGGCTGGCCGATGCGTCCAAGCCGCAGCTGATGGCGACGGACCAGGGCGCCACCCGCGGCGACGGGGTTTTCGAGTCGCTGCTGGCCGTCGGCGGGCGGCCCCGCAAGCTCCAGGCGCATCTGGACCGGCTGGCCGGATCCGCGCGGCTGCTGGACCTGGACATCCCCGCGGAGGAAGCCTGGCGCCGCGCCATCGCGACGGCGATCAGCGAATACCGCAGCCAGCACCTGCCGGGGGCCGAGGCCGGCACCGACGACGAACTCGTGGTCAAGCTGCTCGTCACCCGCGGGGTCGAAGCCGCGGCCGCATCCACCTGCTGGGTCCAGGCGTCCGCCCCCGGCCCCGCCGGGCGGCGGCAGCGCGAGACCGGGGTCGATGTGATCCTCCTGGACCGCGGCTACGACAGCGAAGTCGGGGAACGTGCGCCGTGGCTGCTTATGGGCGCGAAGACGCTCTCCTATGCCGTCAACATGGCCGCGCTCCGCTACGCCCACGCCCAGGGCGCGGACGACGTCATCTTCACCTCCTCGGACGGCCGGGTCCTGGAGGGCCCGACGTCGACCGTGCTGCTCGCGCACCTGGAGACCTCCGACGACGGCGCCGGCGGCGTCCGCACCGTCCGGCGCCTCATCACCCCCCAGCTCGACAGCGGAATCCTGCCCGGCACCTCGCAGGGCGCCTTGTTCACCGCGGCCAAGGCCGCCGGCTGGGAGCTGGGCTACGGCCCGCTGGAGCCCCACGACCTGTACGACGCCGACGCCGTCTGGCTGATCTCGAGCATCCGGCTGCTGGCGCCCGTCAACCACATCGACGGCAAGGAAATCGGCACCCCGGAGCTGCGCCGGCAGCTCACGGCAGAGCTCAACGCCCTCTACTCCACGATCGAGTAGACCCGTTGCCGGTCCAGGACCCGGCTAGGACCACGCCTGGGGAACGAACCCGACCCGGCGGCCGGCTTTGCGTACCCGCCAGGACAAGGCATTGACCTCGTTCCGGACGCCCTCCGGGAACGGGCCCACGACGTCGAGGATCCGTCGGGGCATGGCCACGATTCGGCTGGCGGGGGCCAGCCCGGCCGCGCTAAGGGCCTGCCGGACCAGGCTGCGGACCGTATGGCTCGTCCCGGGCAGCAGCCTCCCCGGCCACGGCGCGCCGTCCGCCGGCCGGTTATCTCCGACGACGGCGCCTGTGCTTTCGTCCTGGAAGCCCTGTAGGAGCCGGTCCACGGTCCGCCGGGAAACACTCGCCTCCGGATCCACGAAAATGAGGACGTCTCCAGCGGAATGGTGGCTGCCGAGGTTCAGCGCCGCGGACCTACCCGACCGGGCCTGCCGTACGAGTTTGATCCGCGGGTCCGCGGCGGCCAGTGCCGCCATGAGTTCCGCTGTTGAGTCCGTGGAGCCGTCGTCGACGAGGACAAGTTCCCAGCGCTCGTAGCGGGTGAGCTGGATGGACCGGACGCACGCGGCGATGCTGGCCTCGGCGTTGCAGGCTGGGACAATGATGGACACGCTGGGCCATTGGTCCCACAGCGTGGCCCCCGCGCGGCGCGGATCAGACCAGGGCACTGACGCCCGCTCCGGCGGCTCCCGTAAAGGACGCCGGGTTGAAGGCCGGCAGCACGCAGCACGCCAGGACGGCGTCGAGCAGTTCCGGGGCACGCCAGCTGTTCGCGCCGAAACGGGCCTTCAGGTCAAGGACCACCGGGGTCCCGTCCGCGCGGCGGCGGACATCGACATCCGCGGGCCCTGTCAGTCCCAGCGAGCGCACTGCGGCCATGGCCACGTTGCCCACGTCCATGGCTTCGTCCGCGTCCACGCGCCGCATCGCGACCGCTTTGCCCACAGCGCCGCGGTCCAGTTCGGTCTTTTCCACGACGACGACGAACGGCTCGCATCCGTTGTGCGCCGGACTGCCGAAGACCATGGGTGCGTACCCCGCGCCGGGGATGAGCTCCTGGACAATCTGGCCCTCCGGCAGCCGGTGCCAGGGGAAGTCTGAGCTGCGGTCGATGACCAAGGCGGGGCGCTCCCCGCCGGACTGCCTGGGCCGGACGACGACGGGGCCGCCCAGCGCAGCCATCGCGGCGTCCGCATCGGCGAAGTCACTGGGGACGCCGAAGCGGGGAACGGGTATGCCCGCGGACTGCAGCTGCCAGGCGGTGAAGAGCCTGTCGTGGGCGACGGACACTGGCCCGGGTTCGCCGATGATGACGCGCACGCCGGTGCCGAAGGCGGCGCGGTACGCCGCGAGAAGGGGGAGTTCCGCGCTCACGGTCGGGATGACCAGGTTGATGCGCTCCCGGGTGACGAGGCGGCGGAGCGCCGAGACCATCTCCGGGTCGGTGGCCGCGGGCACCGGCACCACGGTGATGCCGGCACCGGTGGGAAGCTCGCGGATATCAGCGCCCAGGACGGGGATACCGCGGGATTTGAGTTGCCCGGCCAGGGCCCGGCCGGCCGAGCCGCCGGCACCGGTGAGCAGGACCCTGGGCTTCATGGCCGCCCCGTTCCCCGGTGCCGCCAGCCGGCCGGGCCGTATGCGGCGGCGTGGCTGCTTTCCTGCTGGCCACCACCAATGACGGTGGTGCGCGGAACGTGGATTGACATCATGTGAATGGCCCCCCGGCGAGTTTCGTGGCGCATGAGACTTTCTGGGCACTGTGGGACGTGCCCCTTCAGTAAAAGCGGGGGTCGCCTGGAATACCCGAGTAGCGGCTACTCGGAGTTGGCGGGGGGCGGGAGCTGTCGCCCGGGCGCCGGGTACTTAGGTCCGGCGGCCGGTACTCGGTTCCGCCAGCTCCTCCGCGACGTCTGGCGCCACCCGGATATGGTTTTCGGCCAGCCACACCGGGTTGAAGGCCTTGCTCAGGTAGTTGCTGCCGGCGTCGGGGGCGATGGCCACCACCACCGAGCCGTGCGGCGCGGCGAGCGCCACCCGAAGGGCGGCCGCCACGGCGAGTCCGGAGGACGGTCCCAGTGACAGGCCCTCATCGTTCAGCAGCCGGTGCGCCGTCGTGTAGACCTCGTCGTTCGGGATGCGCAGGAAGCGGTCCACCGTGGAACGGTTGAAGGCTTTCGGCCAGTCGGCCTCCGGCCAGGTGTTCCCCACCCCGTCCACCAGGATCTGCCCCGCATGGCCGCCGCTGTAGACCGAGCCGAACGGATCGGCGCCGATCACCTCGACATGGCCCGCCGATTTTTCCTTGAGGTAGCGGCCGGTGCCGCTGATGGTGCCGCCGGTGCCAACCCCGGCGACAAAATGCGTGACCGCGCCGCCCGTCTGCTCCCAGATCTCCGGCGCCGTGGTGTCGTAGTGCGCTTGCGGGTTGGCGGGGTTGTCGAACTGCAGCGGACGCCAGGCCCCCGGTGTCTCCGCCGTGATCCGTGCCGCCACCGCGCGCGCGTTCTCCGGCGATCCGGACGGCGCATCCCAGTCCGTAATCACCACCCGGGCACCGTAACGGTGCAGGGCGGCCAGCTTCTCGGCGGAAATCGAGTCACCCGTGACCACAACCACCGGATGGCCGGTCAGGGCCCCGATCAGGGCAAGCCCGATTCCGGTGTTCCCCGACGTGCTCTCCACGATCGTGGCGCCGGGCTGCAGCGCCCCGCTCCGCTCGGCTGCCCGGACCATACTCAGGGCCGTCCTGTCCTTGATCGATCCGCCCGGGTTTTCCGATTCGAGTTTGACGTAGACCGCGCTGGCCAGGCCCTTAGTGATCGTTCTCAGCCGCACCAGCGGGGTGCCGCCCACCTGGGCCAGGACGGCATCCGCGTCATTGGGCAGCTTCTCCGCGACCGTGTGCTTCCCCGTCATGGCTTTCCCCCTCCCCTGTGGCACGTTCCGCGAGCGCGGAGTGCAGATCATCGCGCGCCGCGTCCAGCAGCGCGGACGCCGTCAGCCCGCCGGAGGCGCCGTGGGCCAGCACCCGCTCAAGGCGTGCCTGGATGGCGCCCGTCCCCGCCCCGAGCGGCCGCTCTCCGGTCCCGGCCGCCCCGGGACCCCCACCGGCGCGGGCACCGGCACCGGTAGCGGTAGCGTCGCCGGCCCGGGACAGCAGGTAGGCCGCCGTCAGCGCCTCGATGGTGAAGAGCTTCTCGGCGGCCTCGGCGGAGCGTTCGAGCTGCTGCAGGGCCAGCGGCGCCAGCGTGGAGTGGTCCTCGACGTCGGCGGACAGGGTGGGCGCCCCGAGCGTGGCCGGCGCCGCCAGGGTCTTCAGCTCGGCCAGCAGCCCGGCCGCCGAGTACCAGAGCAGGCCCGGGAGCTCCTCCCGCGCCAGGGCGGCGCCGTCCCCGGCAGCGGCGAGGTGTTGCTGCCGGATCCGGCGCTGCGGCGGATAGAGCTTGGCGATCCGGCGTTCGCTGCTGATCCCCAGGTGCGCCAGGCCCAGCCGGAGGGCTTCGAAGGCCAGGGCCAGCTGCATAGGCTGGAAGTTCCCGCCGGACACCATCCGGCCCGAGGCCAGGTCGGTCAGCGGGTTGTCGCCCTGTCCGTTGAGCTCCACTTCGAGGGCTTCCTCGAGGGCGCCGAGCTGCCAGCGGAAGGCGCCGTGGGTCTGCGGTGCGGCCCGGAAGGACAGGGCATCCTGCACTGAGGCGTCCCGGCCGTCCTGCTCCAGCCAGCCGCCGCGGACCAGCCGGCGGACATTGCCGGCGGAGACAGCCTGGCCGTCGACGGCCTTGGCCGCCTGCACGGCCGCGGAGAAGGGGCTGAGGTTCCCGCCGCCGTCGTACCGTGCGGTCGCTTCCAGCGAGAGCGCCAGCGCGGTGTCGGCCAGGTCCGCCAGGCGCAGGAGCCGTCCCAGCAGGAGCGCGCCCACGCCGATCGAGTAGGAGTTGGCGCTGACCAGGGCCAGTGCTTCCCCCGGTGCCAGGGCCAGGGGCTCCAGCCCGGCGGCGGCGAGCGCCTCCCCGCCGGGGACGGGCGGCCCGTCCGGAGAGAGGACTTGTCCCTCCCCGATGGCGACGGCGGCGACGGCGGCGAGCTGGGTCAGGTCCGAGGATCCCACGGAGCCGTCGCGCGG
This sequence comes from Arthrobacter sp. YAF17, assembly GCF_052113365.1. Taxonomy (NCBI): domain Bacteria; kingdom Bacillati; phylum Actinomycetota; class Actinomycetes; order Micrococcales; family Micrococcaceae; genus Arthrobacter; species Arthrobacter sp. YAF17. The sequence goes on from NZ_JBFRDB010000014.1 coordinate 126,041, forward strand.
GATCGCGGGAAGCACACCGCGGTTGAGCAGCCGGGCGTAGAAACGCGCCGTCTCCGGGCGCACCCCCGAGCCTCCGCGGCTGAAGCCGATCAGCCTGGCAAGGACCGTGGCGCGGGCTTCGGCGGCGTCCAGCAGCCCGCCGACGCCGCTGTCGTGGTAGCGGACCACCTGGATCTGGTAGGCGAGGATTGATTCCTCGGCCACTGCCGTGTCGCGGCCGGACCCCAGCAGCGTGTTGAGGCCGTAGACCTTGTGCCCGGACTCAATGGCCCGCTGGACCACTTCCCGGGAGCGGCCCAGCACTTCGAGGGCCTGTTCGCTCAGGACCACCCGCACGGAGGGGTCGGCGGCCGCCGCGGCGACCTCCCGGGCGTGCAGCCGGGCCGTGCCGATGAGGAAGGACGCTGCGGCGGCCGGCTGGTCGGTCATGGCGCTAGAAGTCCCGCAGGTTCCGGCGGAGGCCGCCGTCGCCGTAGCTGGTCCGTATCAGCCCCCGGCGGCGGAGCACGGGGGTCAGCCGGTCCAGGACGCCGTGGACCGTCGCGGGGTCCACGAACCCGGAGAAGAGGAACCCGTCGCCGCCCACCTGCGCCCCGGTCTCTTCGAGGTAGTCCGCGATCTCCTCGGCCGTGCCGATGATGCTGTCCCCCGCGCCGCCGCTGCGGGCCTGGAGGAGCTGGCGCAGCGTGGAACCCGGCGGCGCGGCCTTGGTGAAGTGGTCGAGGGTGCCCTGGTTGCTGTTGGTGTGCAGCTCCGGCAGCGGGGCGTCGAGGTCGAACTGCTTGAAGTCGATGACGGAGAGGTAGGAGATGGAGTTGAGCTGGCTGTCGATGTCCCGCTGCGTCAGGTCCCGGCGCCGGGCCCGCAGCTCCTCCGCCTCCGCCCGCGAGCCGACCACCGTGGGCTTGAGGACAAACAGCACCTTGACGTCATCCGGGTTCCGGCCGGCGGCGGCGGCCTCCGCCCGGATGGAGTCCCGGTAGGCCTTCATCCCGTCCGCTCCCCGGGCGAGCGCAATCGCGACGTCGGCGTTGCCCCCGGCGAAGGCCTTGCCCCGCGGGGAGGCCCCTGCCTGCACCAGCACGGGTTCCTCCGGCAATGGTGCCGTGTTCAGCGGCCCGCGGACCTTGAAGAACTCGCCGTCGTGGTGGATCGGGTGGACTTTGGTGTGGTCCGCAAAAATGCCCCCGCCTGCGTCCTCCCGGATCGCGTCCGGTTCCCAGCTGCGCCACAGCCGGCGGACCACATCCACGAATTCCTCGGCCTTCTCATAGCGCCGGTCGTGTTCGATCTGCTGGTCCAGGCCGTAGTTCTGGGCAGCGAGGTCGCTGCCGGAGGTCACCACGTTCCAGCCCAGCTGTTCGTGCGAGAAGTGCTGCAGGGTGGCCAGCAGCCTCGCCGCCGTGAACGGCGGGTAGAAGGAGGCGCTGATCGTGGGCACGATGCCCAGGTGCCTCGTGGCGGAGAACAGGTACGGCACGAGGGCCAGCGGATCGTGTTTCGGCGCGAAGGACGCCTGCGCCAGGGAAACTTCCGCGCTGCCGCTGTAGGTGTCCGGGACGGTGAGGGAATCCTCGATGATGAAAAGGTCCAGGCAGGAACGTTCAAAGGCCCGGACCGCGTCCTGGTACAGCGCCGGCTTCTTCCAGTCATAGCCGATCCCGTAGCCGGGGGTTCCCCAGCCCTGGACGCCGAAGCCGTGGCCCACAAACCACCCAAAATGCAGCATGGGACCGACTGTAGGGGCATCCGAGGCGTTCACGGCCACCTGATTTCATCCGGCGTAAAGGGACTTCACCTCCCGTCATTATCCCCCCGGAACCGCCGGATGGGTCCCCGCACTCCGGCGGATTCCGTTACCTAACATGACGACGGCGGCGGTGCCGGCCGGCGTCGCGGGTGTTACGTTTTTGGTGAGTAATGAGAACCGGCGCCAAGCCCTGACTGGCCGGTCGGCAACCCTCCCTTTCGCGGCGGGGTGCCTCAGGTGAATACTCGGCATATCGACCAATTCGAGCTGCAAGCGTGAAAGAAGGAGATCCGTCGTGCCTGACGCGTCCGCCCCCGCTGTCCCCGATACAGCACCCCGTACAGTGCCAGCCCCGGCCCCCGCCGTCCCCGCTGCCGGGGAGAGACTGGCGTACCGCCTGTTCACCGGCCCCGATGACCGCGCCTTCTGCGAGCGCGTCTCGGCCGCCCTGGCCGAGGGCTATGTGCTGCACGGCGGCCCGGCCGTCACGTCCAACGGCGGCAGCGTCATCGTGGCCCAGGCCGTGGTGCTGCCGGCCGCGATCGCCAGCGCCGATGCCGCCGTCGCCAATGCCGTGGATGACCTGGAGTTCGACGGCGAGGGCCACGCGTGAGCTACGCCGGAGACCTCAGCCCGCAGGAGGCCTGGGCCAAGCTGGAGGACGGCGCCATCCTGGTGGACGTGCGCACCGAGGGCGAATGGGCCCACATCGGCATCCCGGACACCAACGAGACCGACAACGATCCGCTGTTCATCCAGTGGAACCTCACCGGCGGCATCCCCAACGCGCGCTTCGTGGAACAGCTGAAACAGCAGGCCCCCGAAGAGCCGGGCACCGAACTGGTCTTCCTGTGCCGTTCCGGCGCCCGCTCGATCGCCGCCGCGATCGCCGCGACGGAGGCCGGCTTCACCTCCTACAACGTTCTCGAGGGCTTTGAAGGCGGACCGGACCGCTACGGGGAGCGCACCGTCAACGGCTGGAAGAACCGCGGCCTGCCCACCAACCTCGGAAAGCACTAAGTGGCCTTCAACCCCGATGCCGCCGGCTGGAGCGCCGACACCCAGGCCGTCCGCGGCGGGCTCGACCGCACCGGCTTCCAGGAAACGTCCGAGCCGATCTTCCTGAACTCCGGCTTCGTCTACGAATCCGCGGCCGCCGCCGAGCGTGCGTTCACCGGCGAGGACGAACGCTTCGTCTACTCCCGCTACGGCAACCCCTCGGTGGCCACGTTCCAGGAACGGCTCCGGCTGCTCGAAGGCACCGAGGCCTGCTTCGCCACCGCCTCGGGAATGTCCGCCGTCTTCACGGCCCTCGGCGCCCTGCTGGCCGCCGGCGACCGGGTGGTCGCGGCCCGCTCGCTGTTCGGCTCGTGCTTCGTGATCCTCAACGAGATCCTTCCCCGCTGGGGTGTGGAGACGGTCTTCGTGGACGGCCCGGACCTGGAGCAGTGGCGCGCCGCACTGTCGGAACCCACGACGGCGGTCTTCTTCGAATCGCCGTCGAACCCGATGCAGGAAATCGTGGACATCGCCGCCGTGAGCAACCTGGCGCACGCCGCCGGGGCGACCGTCGTCGTCGACAATGTCTTTGCCACTCCCCTGCTGCAGCGCTGCGGGGAGCTGGGCGCGGACGTGATCGTCTACTCCGGCACCAAGCACATCGATGGCCAGGGCCGGGTGCTCGGCGGCGCGATCCTGGGTACCAAGGAGTTCATCGACGGCCCGGTCAAGCAGCTCATGCGCCACACCGGGCCGGCGCTTTCGGCGTTCAACGCGTGGGTGCTGACCAAGGGGCTGGAGACCATGGCCCTGCGGGTGAACCATTCCTCCGCTTCCGCGCTGCGGCTGGCGGAATGGCTTGAGGAGCAGCCCGCGGTCAGCTGGGTCAAGTACCCGCTGCTGCCGTCGCACCCGCAGTACGATCTGGCCGCCCGGCAGATGAAGGCCGGCGGCACCGTGCTGACCTTTGAGCTCTCCCCGTCCGCCGGGCGCTCGGCGAAGGAGGCCGCCTTCGCGCTGCTGGATGCGCTGCGGATCATCGACATCTCCAACAACCTCGGCGATTCGAAGTCCCTCATCACCCATCCCGCCACCACGACGCACCGCGCCATGGGGCCGGAGGGCCGCGCGGCAATCGGCCTCAGTGACGGCGTGGTGCGCCTCTCCGTGGGGCTCGAGGACATCGAGGACCTGGTCCGCGACTTGGGCCAGGCGCTCAAGCAGGTCTAGGTTTCCGCCGCGAGTTGGCATTTCGCGGCAGTGTTTCCTGAACACATTGCCGCGAAATGCGCACTCGGCGGCGGGCCCGCTCAGCCCTGGCGGATCCGCCTCAGGGACGTCCCCTGGTCAGCCTGGTCGCCCGCGGTTCCCTCCGTGGTCACCTCGACCGCCCGTTCGACGACGGCGGCGAGCCCGCCCGCGTGGAACGGCTCCCGCTGCAGCTGCGAACCCGAGCCCTCCGCCAGGATCCGGCCGACGCCCTCGCGGACCAGATCCAACTCGCCCTGCTCCTCGAGCACGGGGGCCACGAAGTCCACGAGCGACCAGACCACGTCCGCGGCCGGGGCCGGAGTGAACGTTCCAAAGTCCAGCAACTCCCCGCGCAGTCCGCAGTTGCTGGCCTGCCAGGCCGCCATCCGCAGCAGCAGGGTCGGCACCGGGGCGGGTTCGACGCCGTCGTTCCATTCCCGGGACGCTGACTCGACCAGGGCACGCACGATCACTGCGATCAGCCCCGCGTCCTCGGCCCGCAGGCAGACATCGGCGACGCGGATCTCCACGGTGGGATGATGCCGTGCCAGCCGGGCGTCGAAATAGACCATCCCCTCGTCCATCAGGACGCCGCTTTCCACGAGCCGGGTCACCACCCTCCGGTAGACGGGAAGGCTGCCGAAGATCATGGTGGGGCCGGACCCGGGCCAGCGGTTCCACGCCTGGGTCCGGTAGCTTTCGAACCCGGTTTCGGCGCCATTCCAGTAGGGGGAGTTCGCGCTGAGCGCTATCAGCACGGCGAGCTTGTCCCGGATCCGGTCCATCACCGCCACGCCTTCCTCCGGGGACTCCACGAGGGTGTGGACGTGAAGCCCGCAGGTCAGCTGGTTCCGGACCGTGAGCCCGAAGCGCTGCTGCATGGTCATGTAGCGCTGCTTCGGCGTCAGGTGGGTGGCGGCGCCCTGCGGAGACGTGGCGAGGGCTGCGATGCGGCCGCCGTGCGCCCGGGCGGCACGGTCCGCACGGCCGCGGCCCTGCCTGAGCTGCCGGAGCAGCTCCGGGTAGTCCAGGCAGGGGCGCGTCTGGGTTTCAATCTGCTCGAGCTTGAGTTCGTAGCTGAAGTCGGCGCCGTCCTCATGGACCGGTTGCTGCCCGGGGAGAATCAGGGCGGCGTCCTGCTTAGGCGGGACCAGGACGGGCAGCATGACATCGGCCAGGGCAAGCAGCATCCCCGTTTCGGGATCCACTATGAGCAGTTCTTCCTCCACGCCGAAGGTGCGCATAAATCTATTGTGCGTCAGGAACCCCCGAAACGCTCAAGGTCCAACGCGGGGTCAGATCCGGCCCATGCGGGGCGTCCGGAGGAGCGGGATGTGGCCCCGCGTTGCTTGGAGCTGTTCAGCGGGTTCAGCGCATTCAGTCTTGGAAGTACTCGATCTTCGCGCCGATGGTGTTGAGGCGCTCGGCCAGGTCCTCGTAGCCGCGCTCGATCACGTAGATGTTGCGCAGTTCCGAGACGCCCCGGGCGGCGAGCATCGCCAGCAGCAGGCAGGCCGCGGGCCGCAGGGCCGGCGGGCAGCCAACCTCGGCTGCCCGCCATTTTGTGGGTCCGTTGACGTAGATCCGGTGCGGGTCCAGCAGTTGCACCTGGGCGCCGAGCTTGTTCAGTTCGGTCAGGTAGATCGCGCGGTTGTCGTAGACCCAGTCGTGAATCATCGTCTGGCCCGTGGCGTTAGCGGCGATGACCGCGAAGAACGGCAGATTGTCGATGTTCAGCCCGGGGAACGGCATGGGGTGGATCTTGTCCTCGGGGGCGCGCAGTTCCGAGGGCCTGGTGGTGACGTCAACCAGCCGGGTCCTCCCGTTGCGGGCCAGGTACTCGCCGGACACTTCGAGCAACTGGCCCATCTGTTCCAGGGTCGCGAGTTCGATTTCCATGAATTCGATCGGAACGCGGCGGATGGTGACCTCCGAGTCCGTGACGATGCCGGCGGTGATGAGGCTCATCGCCTCGATCGGGTCCTCGGAGGGGAAGTATTCGATGTCGACGTCGACGGCGGGGCGGCCGGTGATCTTCAGCGTGGTGGTGCCCACGCCGTCGATCTGCACGCCGAGCATCTGCAGGTAGAAGCACAGGTCCTGCACCATGTAGTTGGGGCTGGCGTTGCGGATGATGGTGGTGCCGCTGCGGTGGGCGGCGGCCATAATGGCGTTTTCGGTGACGGTGTCGCCGCGTTCGCTGAGCACGAAGGAGCGGTCGTGCCCGTCCGACGGCGGCGCCTGCACGGCGTAGAAACCTGACTTGGCGTCGACGCTGAGGCCGAACTGGCGCAGCGCCTGCATGTGCGGCTGCACGGTGCGGGTGCCGAGGTCGCAGCCGCCGGCGTAGGGCAGCCGGTACTCGCTGGATTCGTCCAGGAGCGGGCCCAGCAGCATGATGACGCTGCGGGTCCGGCGGGCGGCCTCCACGTCCATCGAGTCGAGGTCAAGCACGGCGGGGCGCCGGATCTGCAGGTCGTTGGCGTTGAGCCACGTGCATTCGACGCCGATGCTGGTCAGCACCTCGACGATCCGGTTCACCTCTTCGATCCGCGCGAGCCGCCGCAGCGTGGTGGTGCCGCGGTTGATCAGGCTGGCGCACAGCAGCGCGACGCCGGCGTTCTTGCTGCTGTTGACGTCCACGGAACCGGACAGGGTGCGGCCGCCCTCGACCCGGAGGTGCGTCATGGCGGGCCGTCCCACCTTCACGATGCTCCGGCCAAAGATGGTCTCGAGCCGCTGGATCATTTTCAGGCTCAGGTTTTGCTTGCCCTGTTCCATCCGGGCGATGGCGCTCTGGCTGGTTCCCAGCTCGGCAGCGAGCTGCCCCTGAGTCCAGCCCTTCTGGCCGCGGGCGTCGCGGAGCAGGGCTCCGACGTGTTCAGCAGTCTCTTGAGTCATTCCCCGAAAATATCACGCATGATTTATTAACCACTGCAAACCGCGGCAAACCCGCCGGAATGCCGTTAATCTCACAGTGATACCCGTACTGTGCGATAACCAGTGCTACTGCTGCGCCAGGAAGACCATGTTCCAGGTCCCCGCCGCCAGGGCAGACGCGACGGCGGCTCCGGCGATCAGCAGGCCGCCCAGGAACACCCAAACGTCCAGGCCGCTGAAAACTGAGGTCCGGGCCCAGGTCCGTTGTGCGCTGCCGAAGCCGCGGGCTTCCATGGTGACGGCCAGGCGCGAGGCGCGCCGGACGGCCTGCACCAGCAGCCCGAAGCTCTGCCCCAGGATGGCCCGCAGCCGCTGCAGCGGGTTCCCGTGCGAGCCCACCCCGCGGGCGCGGCGGGCCATGCCGATGGTCTGCCACTCCTCGGCCATCAGTCCCACAAGGCGCAGCGCGGCGAGTGTGCCGAGAACAAAGCGGTGCGGCAGTTTTGCTTTCTGCGCGAGGGCGTCGGCCAGGTCCGTGGGATCCGTGCAGCTCATCAGCAGGACGGCCGGCAGCGCGATGGCCAGGCCGCGGATCATAAAGCCGAGCCCGAGTTCGAGGGACCCTTCGCTGATCGACCAGATCCTGGCGTCGAGCAGGATGTTCCCGCTGTCCGGCGCCAGGATCGTGGTGCTCCAGCCGCCCAGCGCCGCGGCGAGGATCAGGGGCCAGCCGCGCTGCCAGAGCAGTCCAAGGGTCAGGCCGGCCAGCGGAAGCAGCGCCAGTTCGAAGGCGAGCGCCACCGACGCGGACACCCAGTCGATGGACAGCGCCAGCACCAGGGTGATGAGCATGACGGCGGCGAACTTCGCCAGCGGGTTGGCGCGCGCCAGCAGCGCAGGGTTGCCGCGCAGAGTCAGTTCCTGCCTCATGGTGCCTGGACCTTCCCTGGTTCGCGGTGTTCTGGGTTACGGCGTTCTGGTTCCGGCACTCCCGGCGTCCGGCCAGGTTCCCGGTGTTCCGGGGCGCGAAGGCTCAGTGTGGTGCCGCCCAGGACCTCGCTGAATTCGGCGTCGTGCGTCACCGATACGACGGCGGTGCCGCCGTCGAGCAGTTCGGAGAGGAAGGAGGCCAGCTCGGCCCAGGTGTTGGCGTCCTGGCCGAAGGTGGGTTCGTCCAGGACCAGCACCTGCGGGTGCGCGGCGAGGACGGTGGCCACGGACAGGCGCCGCTTTTCGCCGCCCGAGAGTGTGTACGGATTGGCGTCCACCAGATCAGTCAGCCGCAGACGCTCCAGCAGTTCGTCGACGCGTTCCCCGCCGCGGCCCAGGTGCCGGGGTCCGAACATCAGCTCGTCCAGCACACGTCCGGTGACGAACTGGTGCTCGGGCTCCTGGAACACGGTGCCGATCCGGGAGATCAGCTGCTGCGCCTTCCACCGGTAGGGATCGATCCCGGCGCCGGCGCTGAGGTCCAGGGCGGCGGACACCGTGCCGGAGACCGGCGCCAGCAGGCCGGCGAGGGTCAGGGCGAAGGTGGACTTCCCCGACCCGTTGGGTCCCGTGATGGTCAGCGCCTCACCGGCGCGGACCTGGGCCGTGATCCCGGACTGTACGGGCTCCGGCGGAATGGGACGGAATCCTCCGCGGAACCCCGCCCGCCGCGGCCGTTCCCGCGAGACGGCCAGGTCCTCCGCGGCCAGCAGCAGCTGCCCCGCGATATTGCCTTGTGCGGCTTCCGGGCCGGTGGCACGTGTGCCTGCGGCCCGTGTACCGCGCGCCCGGGTCTGCGGCACGTAGCCGGGTACCCAGACCCCGGCTGCGGTGAGCATGTCCCGTGCCTGCGCCAGGACCAGGTCCGGCGGTCCGTCGATCAGCACAGCGGAATCCGTGGCCGATCCTGGTTGCAGCACCACGATCCGGTCCACGAGGTCCTTCCACACCGAGACCCGGTGCTCCACCACCACCAGGGTGGCTCCGGTCTTGTCCAGGCAGCGGCCGACGGCGTCCCGGACTTCCAGCACTCCGGCGGGGTCCAGGTTGGCGGTCGGCTCGTCGAGCAGGATCAGCCCGGGCCGCATCGCGAGGATGCCGGCGAGCGCCAGCCGCTGCTTCTGGCCGCCGGAAAGGGCCGACGTCGGGTGGTCCAGCGGCAGCCGGCCCAGCCCGACGTCGTCGAGCGCTTCCGCGACGCGTGACCAGATCTCTGCCGGAGGCACGGACAGGTTTTCCGCGCCGAAGGCGACGTCGTCACCGAGGCGGGAGAGCACCACCTGGGTCTCCGGGTCCTGCTGCATCAGCCCGGCACGGCCGCGCCGGGCGCGGGGAGCGTCGCCGTCGATCAGCAGGCTGCCGGACTCGTCCGCGTCCCCGGCCGCGCCGCTGGCAGTAAGGTCAGCGCCGCCGGTCGCACGGCCGGCGTCACCGGCGGAGCTGTCGCCGAGCACCCCGGCCAGGGCGTGGAGCAGCGTGGACTTGCCGGCGCCCGAAGGCCCCAGCAGCAGCACGCGCTCCCCGGGCCGGATATCCAGGTCCAGGCCGCTGACGGCGGGCCGGAGCCGGCCGGCGTGCCGCCAGCCCCAGCCCCGCGCGGTGATCGCCGCCGGCCGGACGCCGCTGCCGGTGGATGTGTTGGAGGCGGGCATCAGGAAAAGACGGGCTCCGTGGCCGCCTTGCGGGAGGCAAAGGAACTGAGCACACCGGTCCGGGCCAGGCCCCGGGTGGCGATCCACGACAGTCCGCCGGCGATCACGGCGCCGGAGACGGTGGTGAAGGCGATGTAGGCCAGCTTGTCCGCGGCTTCGTAGGCAATGTTCCAGCCCCACGGCAGGAAGGAATCGTTCAGTCCGCAGAACAGCCCTGCCCCGGCTCCGGCCAGCAGGGAAACGGGCAGGTTGAACTTCTTGTAGATAAACGCGGCGAAGACCAGTTCGGCGCCAAGGCCCTGCAGGAAGCCCGAGAACAGCACGGAGGCGCCGTATTGCGAGCCCATGATCAGCTCGCCGGTAGCGGCCACGGTTTCGCAGAACACTGCCGCGCCCGGCTTGCGGATGATGAGCATGCCCAGCACCGCCGGAATCATCCAGCCGCCGGCGTAGAGCCCGGTCAGCGGGGGGTAAACCGCATTGAGCGGGACGGAAACGAGGTTGGCGCCCTGGGACCAGGCCCAGAAGATCACGCCGCCGGCCACCGCGATCAACGCGGCCACCACAATGTCCACCACGCGCCAGTTGTAGCTGCGCCGGGTGCGCGTCTGTTTCGCAGATGCAGCAGATGTATCAGTCATATCGTCCTCCTGAGGAACAGGAGGGGAGAGTGCCCCCGGGCCGCGGCTTCCGCCGCCGCCTTGGGCACTCCGAGAACTCGACTCCCTTGCGCCGGTACTAACCGGATCAGGTTCGAGGGTCTGCGGCTGTCCGCACTCTCAGCGCCCACCTGTGGTTTCCCCGGATTTCTCCGGTGATACCCGACGGCGGCGCTCCCCTGTCGTATTGAAAATAGCCCTTGTGGGCGTGGCCCAGTTTACACCCGGGGGTCCTTGCTTTCCGGGGCCGGCCGTCACAATCCGCCGGCGTCGGCGCCGGTGACCTGCGGACACCTGCTTGGTAGAGTCGGCAGGGCATGGGAACACCGGACACCGCTGCGGCCTGATGGCCACCCGACGGCGGCTCACTAACGGAAGCTGAATCACGTGACCAACCCACCAGTTCCTTCCCCCGGCTACGATCCGGACTCGACCGAAGCGCAGCCGCACGGATCCCTGGCGGCACTGATCGGCAGGATCCTGGCGGAAATGGACGAACTGCAGTTCCCGTCTTTCAGCAAAGACGACGCCCTGGATCTGGGGCTCCGCCTGGTTGAACTCGGCAGGCAGCGCTCCTACCCGATCGCCATCGACATCACGAAGGGCGAGCAGGTGCTATTCCACGCGGCACTGGAAGGCGCCACCCCGGACAACGAACGCTGGATCAGGGCCAAGCAGCGGACGGCCGCGCGGTACGAGGTCCCGTCGCTGCTGGTCGGACTCCGGGCCCGGTCCGCGGGGCGGATGATCGAGGACAACGCCTGGTTCGATGAGAAGGAGTTTGCCGCCCATGGCGGGGCCTTCCCCATCTACGTGCGCGGCACCGGAATGGTTGCCACGGTCACAGTGTCGGGGTTGCCGCAGAAGGCCGACCATGAGCTGGTGGTTGAGGCCCTGTCTGACATCCTCGGCCGCGCCGGGAATTAACTGGGACGCCGGGCCCGGACGGTTCGCCGCTTCCTGCCGGGTTCCGCGCGGTGTGCCGTTGATCACCAGCGGGTGAGTGTCCGGTTAGAGTGGTGGGCATGACGTTGGGGGACGCGGCCGCGGAGCCGCTTGTACACATCAAAGACTTCAGGATGGACTTCGGGGACACGACGGTCATTAAAGACCTCTCCTTCGATGTCCGGGCCGGGGAGACCTTCGGATTCCTCGGCAGCAACGGGTCAGGGAAAACGACCACCCTCCGGGCGCTGCTGGGCATCTACCAGCCGACCGCCGGGACCCTCCACATCGGCGGCAAGCCCTTCGCCCCGCAGGACGGTGCCCGGCTGGGATACCTGCCCGAGGAACGCGGACTCTACAAGAAAGAGTCCGTCCTGGACGTCATGGTCTACTTTGGCCGGCTCAAGGGCCTGGACAAAACCCATGCCAGGACCTGGTCGCGGGAGTATCTGGAACGCGTCGGTCTCGCCGACAAGGCGAACACACGCCTGGATAAGCTCTCCGGCGGACAACAGCAAAAAATCCAGCTCGGCGTGACCATCATGAACGACCCCGAGCTGCTGATCCTGGACGAACCCACCAAGGGGTTCGACCCGGTCAACCGGCGCCTGCTGATGGACATCATCGAGGAACAAAAACTCGCCGGCGCGACCGTCATCATGGTCACGCACCAGATGGAGGAAGTCGAACGCCTCTGCGACCGGGTGATCCTGCTCAAGGACGGCACCTCCCGCGCCTACGGCACCGTCGCGGACGTCCAGGAACAATTCGGCGGGACCGTCTACCGGCTCACCTACGTCGGAACCCTGCCGCCCTCTGCCCGGTACGACATCGTCACCGACGCCGGCGGCGCCGCTGAACTCTCCCCCGGCCCCGGCGCGGACGAAACGGCGGTCCTGCGCGAACTCATCGACCACGGCGTGGCCGTTCAGTCCTTCACCACCGCCAGAACATCCCTGGACGAGGTCTTCATCAAGGTGTACGGCGAGAACCACGAAATGGCGGAGGTCTAGATTTCAATGGCACAACAAACATCCACCCAACTCCCGCCCGAATCCCCCGCCCCGGCGCCGTCCACGCCGGTACCGCCGAAACGGCCCTTCGCCCGGCACAACCTCCGCACCGTCGTGGACTTCGAAGTCACCCGCACCATGAAAAAGCGCGGCTTCTGGATCGCGACCCTGTCCATCCCGGTCATCATGGCGATCGTTTTCGCGCTCATCTACATGAGCAACTCCTCCACCGCAGCCAGCGAAGACGCCCAGAAAACCGCCGCCATGACCTTCACCTACACCGACGACTCCGGCCTCATCACCCCGGACATCGCCACGGCCATGGGCGGAACGAAAATCACCGACCCCGACGCCGCGCTCCAGGACGTCAAAAAGGGACTGACCGAGGCGCACTTCGCCTACCCCGTCGACCCAGCCACGCAGCCGGTGAAGGTCTACGGCACAGACAAGGGGATCTTCGAAAACGGCAAGTACGACGCCGTCGCCAAACAGCTCCTTACCGCCTCAGCCCAAGGCGCGATCGGCTCCCCGCAACTCACCGCAGCGGCCAGCGGCGACGTGACGACCGAGACCAAAACGTTCAAGGACGGCCAAACCACGGGCGGGTTCGGCTCCGCCATCCCGCCGCTGATGTTCCTGGTGATCTTCTACGTCTCGATAATTCTGCTCTCCAACCAGATGCTCAACAGCACCCTGGAAGAGAAAGAAAACCGGGTCACCGAGATGATCCTCACCACCCTGAACCCCACCACCCTGATCACCGGCAAAGTCATTGCCTTGTTCATGGTGGGTCTCATCCAGATCCTGGTCTTCCTGACCCCGATCGTTGTGGCGTTCCTCTTTTTCCGCGACAAACTCGCCATCCCGGACCTGGACCTGTCGATGATCAGTTTTGAGCCCGGAACCATCATTGTCGGGGCGCTGCTGCTCCTGGGCGGATTCACCGTCTTCACCGGCGTCCTGGTCGCGATCGGCGCCATCATGCCCACCGCCAAAGACGCCGGCACAATCTTCGGGCCCCTGATGGCCTTGATCTTCGTCCCGTTCTACGCGATCAGCCTGATCATCTCCGACCCGCGCGCCCCCATCGTGCAGATCTTCACCTACTTCCCGCTCTCGGCCCCCGTGACCGCCCTGCTCCGCAACAGCTTTGGCACGCTCAGTCCGCTTGAGTCCACGATCATCATCGCCGAACTGTTCATCGCCGGATTCCTCATCCTCCGGCTCGCAGTCCACCTCTTCCGGTACGGGTCCATCCAATACTCGAGCAAACTCTCCATCGCCGGAACCTTCCGGAAACGCACCGCACCAGCCCGGAAATGACAGAACGCCGACGACGGCAAGGGGCGTTGTTCTCAGCACGCTGCGCCTTGGCTGGACCGCCGGTCCGGGAACGCTAGGCTAGGGGCAGCCCTGTTTCCTCCCGCAAGGAGTTGCGAAGAATGAACATTTTCATCAAACTGCTCGGCACCGGCATCAGCCTGTTGGCCGGCTTCCTTGGCACCAAGCTCGTTGACAGCGTCTGGGAAAAATCCACGGGGAACAAGCCGCCGAAGGGCAACGACGACGACGTGCCCACCACGCTGCGCTCGGCCCTGACCTTCGCGCTGATCTCAGCGTCCGTCAGCGCCATCATCCAGGTCCTCGCCAACCGCGGCACCCAGCGCGCGATCACGCGCTTCGCCAAGACTCAAGACGTGGTTTAAGGCGCCTCGTTCAGGCGCCTGGCTTGGGGCGGGGTCCGGCCGCTACCGCCGGCCGGCGACCTCGTCGCCGTCGTCGGTGAAACCGTCTGTACCCGCCGCCTGCTGCACCACAGCTTCCAGTTCGTCGGTGCTGAGCAGCTCCGGGTGCAGGTGTTTGGTGCGGTAACCGGCCCGGCCCACCATGTGCGCCGACACCGGCACCGTCAGCAGCTGGAAGATCCAGGCCACCACCAGCACCGGCCACACCCACCAGGTGCGCATTTGGAGCCCCAGCGCGAACAGCAGCAGGAACAGCCCCAGCACCTGCGGCTTGGTGGCCGCGTGCATCCGGGTCATGAGGTCCGGGAAGCGCAGCAGCCCCACCGCCGCCGCAAGGGACATCAGCGCGCCGACCACCATAAAGACCGCCGAGACGGCGTCGATCACAGTATCGCCGGAGAACGTCTCAGGATTCACGGGGCTGCTCCCTTCGGTCGGCGACGAACCGGGCCACGGTGACGGAGCCGACAAACCCGATGAGTGACACTGCCACCAGCAGCATGAGGTTGTTCAGGTGCCGGTTCACGGCCATGTCGATGCACAGCGCCGCTCCCAGGATGGCCAGCAACACGTCCGCGGCGAGCACCCGGTCCAGCAATGACGGCCCCCTCGCGATCCGGATGATCGCCCCGCCGGCGGCCAGCGACAGCACGACGGCGGTGACGGTCAGGACAAGCTGCATCATGGCACCAGCTCCTGGTTGAGGGCGGACAGTTCGGCTTTGGTGCCCATGATCCTGATCAAACCGGCCTCAGTGTTGCGGACGTCTTTGCGGAACTGCGCGGCGTCTTCGGCGTTGCGGACGTTGATGCCGTGGATGTAGAGCGTTGACGTGGAGCGGTCCACTTCCACCACCAGCGAGCCGGGGATCAGCGCGGTCACATGCCCCGTGGCGGTGACCAGCAGGTCGGAGTGGCTCCGCAGCGGTACGGCGACGACGGCGCTGATGACCTTGGGGCCTTTGGCCACTGCCAGGAACAGGACCTGGAAGCTCGCCACAACCACTTTGCCCAGGAACATCAGGGCGAACGGCACCGCACGCAGCACGTTGAAACGCCCGCCGAGTTCCACCGGGGGCAGGTAGAACAGCCGGGCCACGAGCACCGCGATGAGGGCACCGAAGAGCAGGTTTCCCGGGCTGAAGTTCTGCCACAGGGCGCCCCAGACGATCACGAGCCAGACCAGGAGCGGCAGTTCCTGGCGCAGGGAAATCCGTTTCCGGCTCATTTGCGCTCCTCCCCGCTGGCCGGCGGCACGCCGGCGGGGTCCGGGCCGGGCTGGGAGAGCGCCGGGACCGGCGCGCCCTCGCCGAGGACCGCGTGGATGTAAGAGGTTCGGTCCAGCATTTCGACGGCGGATTGGTCCGCCACCCGGAACAGCGGCCCGGCAAAGACCGTCAGCGCGACGCCGAAGATCACCAGTCCCAGCGTGGAACCCACCATGGTCCGCGGCAGGAGGGTGACGTTGCTCTGTCCGGCCCGGTCGCCCCTGGCCGAACCGGCGGGATCCGCCAGCAGGACCGGGTCGGGGTGTTCGGCGTCCTCGGGTTTGCGCCAGAAGGCGCGGTTCCAGACCCTCGCGATGGCCAGCAGGGTCAGCAGGCTGGTCAGCACACCGCCGATCACCAGCGCGTAGGCCAGCGGCGTTCCGAGCTGGACGCCGGCCTGCAGCAGGCCCACTTTGCCCAGGAAACCGGAGAACGGCGGGATGCCGGCCAGGTTCATGGCGGGCACGAAGAACAGCACCGCCAGCAGCGGGGACAGCTTGGCAAGACCGGCGACGCGGTCCATCGAGGAGCTCCCGCCGCGGCGTTCGATCAGGCCCGTCACCAGGAACAGGCTGGTCTGGATGGTGATGTGGTGGGCGACGTAGAAGACGGCGGCGCCCAGCCCGGCCACCGACGACATCGCCAGGCCGAACACCATGTAGCCAATGTGGCTGACCAGGGTGAAGGACAGGAGTCGTTTGATGTCGCTCTGGGCGAGGGCGCCGAGGATCCCCACCACCATGGTCAGCAGGGCGGCGACCATCAGCGGCGTATTGAACGTGTCGCCCGGGAACAGCAGCGTTTCGGTCCGGACCATGGCGTACACGCCCACCTTGGTCAGCAGGCCGGCGAACACGGCCGTGACCGGGGCCGGCGCCGTCGGGTAGGAGTCCGGCAGCCAGAAGGACAGCGGGAACACGGCGGCCTTAATCCCGAACGCCACGAGCAGCATGACGTGCAGCAGGTTCCGGGTGCCGGGATCCAGCTCGGCGAGCTTGAGGGCGAGGTCGGCCATGTTGATGGTTCCGGTGGCCCCGTAGATCATGGCGATCGCGATCAGGAAGAGCACGGAGGACACCACCGAGACCACCACGTAGGTCACCCCGGCCCGGATCCGCGGTCCCGTTCCGCCGAGCGTCATCAGCACGTAGCTTGCGGTCAGCAGGATCTCGAAGCCCACATAGAGGTTGAACAGGTCCCCGGAGAGGAAGGCGTTGGACACGCCGGCCACCAGGATCAGGTAGGTGGGGTGGAAGATCGAGACCGGAGCGTCCTCGTCGCCGTCGGCCATGCCCTGCCCGGTGGCGTAAATCAGCACGGCGAGGCTCACGGAGGAGGACACCACCAGCATCAGTGAGGAGAACTGGTCCACCACCATCACGATGCCCCAAGGCGGGAGCCAGCCGCCGATGTTGACCGCCGCGGTGCCGCCGTCCCAGACGGAGGCCAGCAGCCAGCACTCAAGCAGCAGCGTCACGGACAGGACCCCGATGCTCACGGTCCGCTGGGCCCGCGAATGCCGGATCAGCAGGAAGGTCAGCGCGGCGCCGAGGATGGGGAGGAGGACGGCGAGCGGGGCGAAACTGGCAATGTTCATTGTCCGCCTCCTTCCTGCTTGGGTTGTTTCACGTTGAGGGAGCCGGGTTGCTCCTCCGAGGCCGTCTCGTCGGCCTCGAGCTTGTGGTCGCCCACCTTCACGGTGGCGCCGGAGGCCCCGTCGGCGCCGTCCGGGCTGTTGGATATCGCGTCGCCGTCCCCGCCGATCATGGTCAGCGGGAATTCGGAGGTTTCCACCGGAATCACGGAGTCGTCCTCAGCGTCGAAGCTGGGGGTCTTGGCGACGCGGCGGTCTTCGGCGTCGTCCTGGATCTCGTCCTGGCGGGCCAGCACCCAGGTGCGGTAGATCAGGCCGAGCATAAACGCCGTGACGGCGAAGGAGATCACGATCGACGTGAGGATCAGTGCCTGGGGCAGCGGGTCGCTGTATTCGCCGGGGCCGGTGTCCTTGCTGAACAGCGGCGCCAAGCCCGCGTACCCGCCCGTCGTGAGGATCAGCAGGTTGGTGGCGTTGGTCAGCATCATCAGGCCCAGCAGGACTCTGGTGAGGCTGCGTTCCAGGAGGAGGTAAATGCCGCAGGCATACAGTGCCCCCATGACCGTCAGCAGGGTCAGGTTGACGCTCATGCTTTCCCCTTGGCTGTGGTTTCGGCCGGGATGTCGCCGGCTTCCTGGTCTTCGGACGGTTCCGCCGGGTGTTCCTCAAAGTGCTCATCGATCTCGGCGCCCAGGCTGCGGAGGACATCCAGGGCCAGGCCGACGACCACGATGTACACGCCGATGTCGAAGATAGTGGAGGTGACGAACTTGACGTCGCCAAAGACCGGCAGCCAGAACTCGAGAATGGCGGTCTGGAACACCTGTCCGCCCAGCAGCAGCGGCGCGACACCGGAGGCCGCGGCCGTGGCGAGGCCGATGCCCAGCAGCGCGCCGGCACTGACCGGGGTGGCTTCGCGCAACTCGAAACGGCCGCCGGCGAGGTAGCGGATGGTGAGCGCCAGCCCGGCAGTGAGGCCGCCGGCGAAGCCTCCGCCGGGGAGGTTGTGGCCGGCCAGCAGGAGGTAAATCGAGAAGACGATCATCGAGTGGAAGATCAGCCGCGTGACCACTTCGAAGATGATCGAGCGGCGTTCCGGCGCCAGGGTCCGGCCCGCAACGAGCCACGCATCGCGGCTGGAGGCGGCAAAGCGGCGGCTCATGGCCAGCGCGGCGTCGTCGCGGGTGTTGCCCCGGCCTACGGCGCCGGGCTTCCGGCGCCCGACGGTGCCCTCAGCGACGCTCGACGATGCACGGCTCCGGTCGCCGCGGCCCCGGACGAAGATGAGGCTGGCGACGCCGGTGGCCGCCAGGGCCAGGACGGAGATCTCGCCGAAGGTGTCCCAGGCCCGGATGTCCACGAGGGTCACGTTGACGATGTTCAGCCCGCCGCCTCCCTCGTACGCCAGCTGGGGGAATTCGAGTGAGACGGGCGCCGCCACGCGGGCGCCGAGGGCGTAGATGGCGGCGAACACCATCGTGATGCCGAAGGCGGCGCCGATGATCACGCGGACCACCCGGTACCTCCCGCCGGTGCGGTCCCGGAGCTCCGCGGGGAGGCTGCGCATGGCGAGGACGAAGGCCACCAGGATGATGGTCTCCACCAGCATCTGGGTCAGCGCTAGGTCCGGGGCGCCCTGCAGCGCGAACATCAAGGCGATGCCGTAGCCGGTGACGGAGACCATCAGGACGGCCAGGAAGCGCTTGTTGGCGCGCACGGCGGCGAGCGCGCCGATCACGATCCCGGCGCCCACCACAATCTGCAGCGGCGCGTTCGGGTCGATGAAGTAGAGGTCTTCCGGCAGCGGCTTGTTGGCCATCACCAGCGCGGTGAGCGGCAGGACGAACGCCACGGTCAGGATGACGGACAGGTAGAAGTACAGCGAACCGCGCTGGGTCCGGCCGGTAATCCAGACGGCGACGTCGTCGAGGGCGCCGATGGTCAGCTGGTAGGTGCGGTCGCCGTCGATCCAGCCCGGAACCAGGCCCTGGAGCCGGGCGACGGCATTGCGGCCGTAGAACATGGCCAGGCCGAGTGCGAAGGTGATCGCGGTGAGCCCCAGGGCGGGGGTCACTCCGTGCCACAGCGCCAGGTGGCCGGCGGCGGCCGCCACGTCCTCGCCGGCGGGCACGAACAGAGCCGCGTACGGCTGGATCCAGCCGTCCACCGGGGCGGGCCACAGGCCGTAGACGATGGTCAGCAGGCTCAGGATGGCGGGGGCGGCCAGGAAGGCCGGGTTGATCGGCTTGAACGGGGTGGCCTCGACGCCGGGCTTGACGGCGAAGGCGCCCCACATGAACCGTGCACTGTACGCGAAAGTCAGGATGGACCCCAGCACCAGGCCGACAAGGATGACCGGCCCCCACAGGCCCGCGGCGGGGTCGGACGCGTAGTGGACGAAGGCCTCGAAGACGGATTCCTTGGCGACGAAACCGGCCAGCGGCGGGATGCCCGCCATCGAGGCGGCTCCGATAGCGGCCACGATCGCGAGGGCACGGGAAGACCGGTAGACGCCGGAGAGCTTGCGGATGTCGCGGGTTCCGGCTTGGTGGTCAATGATGCCCACCACCAGGAAGAGGGTGGCTTTGAAGAGCCCGTGCGCCAGGAGCAGCGCGAGCCCGGCGAGGGCCGCGGCGGGTGTGCCAAGGCCAACCACCATGGTCAGGAAGCCGAGCTGGCTGACCGTGCCATACGCCAGGATTAGCTTGATGTCCGTCTGCCGCAGCGCCCGGTAGCCGCCCACCAGCATGGTGGCCAGGCCCAGGCCGAGCACCACCGGGTGCCAGAACGTGGTTTCCGCGAAGCCGGGGGCCAGCCGCGCCACGAGGTAGATGCCGGCTTTCACCATGGCCGCGGCGTGCAGGTAGGCGCTCACCGGGGTGGGGGCCGCCATGGCGCCGGGGAGCCAGAAGTGGAACGGAACCAGCGCGGATTTGGTGATCGCGCCCACCAGGATGAGGACGACGGCGGCTGCCACGGCTCCGGAGGCGGGCCCGGTGGTAAGGGCCGGCGCCTGCTCGAGGATGGTCGAGATCCGGTAGGTGCCGGCGGTGAAGCCCAGGATGATCAGGCCCACCAGCATGGCCAGGCCGCCGGCGGTGGTCACCACGAGGGCCTGCAGCGCGGAGCGCCGCGCTGACAACCGGGTCCGGGCGTAGCCGATCAGCAGGTAGGACAGGACGGTGGTCAGTTCCCAGAAGATGAACATCAGGAGCAGGTCATCGGCCGTCACCAGGCCGAACATGGCACCGGCGAAGGCCAGCAGCTGGGCTCCGAACCCGCCGAGGTAGTCGTCCTTGTCCTTGAAATACCGGGCGCAGTAGACCAGGACCAGCGCCCCCACGCCGAGGACCAGCAGGGACATGACCCAGGCCAGGGCGTCCAGCCGGAAGGCGAGTTCGATGTGCAGCTCGGGGATCCACGGCAGGACCTCGGATACGGCGTTGCCGACTGCCGTGCCGGTAACGTTGGCGTCCGAGTAGACGGCGCCGTGCTGGAGGAGCAACCAGACGAACGAGACGGCCGGCACCGCTGCGAGGACAAAAAACGAATTTCGGCCGAACTTCCGGAACAGAAATGGCGCCACAGCAGCCACCGCAAAGTGCACGGCAAGGACTGTGATCACTGTTATCTCCGCAACGTCAGGGTTTCGATGGTCAATAAGTTGGAGCAGGCGGCGCATTCGTTAGGTTCAGTCCAGACAGTTTACCAAGCGTTGACAAATTCTTTTCGCAGGGTTTCTTTCGCACGGTGCGCCGGGCCGCGCACCCGCTGCGGATAATATTCGAGCTATGAACTCCGCCGCCGCCCCAGAGGCCATGCGTCCCGCCTCGGAACTGGAATCCGGAAGCCAGGTCTCCCACAAGGGCCGCATCCTCGCCTGGGCTGCCTGGGACTGGGGCTCGGCCGCTTTCAATGCGGTCATGACCACCTTCGTCTTCACCGTCTACCTGACCTCGAATGCCTTCGGCGGCGAGGACCAGGCGTCCGCCGTCCTGGGCGGCGCACTCGCCGTCGCCGGCGCCGCGATCGCGCTGCTGGCCCCCGTCACCGGGCAGCGTTCCGATACGGGCGGGCGCCGGAAGCTCTGGCTCGGGGTTAACACCGCCGCCGTCGCGCTCCTGACCGCGCTGTGCTTCTTTGTGTTCCCCCGGCCGGAGTTCCTGCTGCTCGGCGTGACCCTGATTGCGATGGCGAACGTGTTCTTCGAGTTCGCCGGCGTGAACTACAACGCCATGCTCACCCAGATCTCCACCCCGCAGAACATCGGCAAGGTCAGCGGCTTCGGCTGGGGCATGGGGTACCTCGGCGGCATTGTGGCGCTGCTGGCGGTGCTCCAGCTGTTTGTCCAGCCCAGCTTCGAGTGGTTCGGCGCCTCGACGGCGGACGGCCTGAACATCCGACTGGTCGCAGTGTTCTCCGCGCTGTGGTTCTTCATCTTCGCGCTGCCCGTCATGTTCGCCGTCCCGGAGCTTCCCCGGTCCCGGCAGGGCGCCAGCCTGGGGTTCCTGGCCTCCTACGGCCTGCTGGTGCGGCGGATCAAGGCGATCTACCGGACCAGCCCGCACACCATCTACTTCCTGCTGGCCAGCGCCGTGTTCAGGGACGGGCTGGCCGCGGTGTTCACCTTCGGCGGCATCATCGCCGCGGGCACCTTCGGCTTCGAGCTCAAGGAAGTCATCTTCTTCGCGATCTTCGGGAACGTCGTTGCCGCGGTTGGCGCCATCCTGGGCGGCTTCCTCGACGACCGGATCGGACCGAAGGCGGTGATCACCGGATCCCTGACCGGGCTGCTGATCGCCGGCACCGCGATCCTGGTCCTCGGCAACGAAACCCATTCCATGTTCGGCATGGAGTGGTCCGGCAGCACCACCTTCTGGATTTTCGGTCTGTTCCTGTGCCTCTTCGTGGGGCCCGCACAGTCCTCCTCGAGGGCCTATCTGGCCCGGCTTGCCCCGCACGGAGAATCCGGCGAGCTGTTCGGCCTCTACGCCACCACCGGCCGGGCCGTCAGCTTCCTCGCTCCCGCCCTCTTCACGCTGTGCATCACGGTCGCGGCGCCGCTGGTCGAGCCCGGCCAAGCGCAGCGCTGGGGCATCCTGGGGATCATGGTGGTGCTCCTCGCCGGGCTGCTGCTCCTGCTCCCGGTCAAGGCCCCGGACAAGACGGAAATCGCCGTCGTCCCCGCCGCCTGACGCTGCGCGAAAAGCCATACGGCGCATTAGGCTGGAGGCATGAACGTGGATGAAACAGACCTCCCGGGACTGGGCCGGCGCAAGGACTTCATGACCGCCTCCGGGCGGCGGATCGGCGTCGTGGAATACCGCGAGGGCCAGACCGAACTGATCGTCTCCACCTGGGATGATCCGGACACCTGCCAGGCGTCCATCCCGCTGACCGCCGACGAGGCCGCCGCGCTGGGCAACCTGCTGGGCGGCCAGCGCCTGGCCATGCAGCTTTCGGAAGCCCACCGCGAGGTCCCGGGGATCGTCACCCGGCAGTTCTCCATCGCCGCCGGCTCCCCGTTCCACAACCAGCCGATGGGCAAGGCCGCCATCCGGACCCGCAGCGGCGTCTCGATCGTCGCAATCATGCGCGAAGGCGAGGTGGTCCCGTCACCGGGACCCGACGTCGTCCTGCACCCGGGCGACCTCCTGGTCGCTGTCGGAACGCAAGAAGGCCTCGACACGGCGGCCGGCATCCTCCGCAACGGCTGACGGCATGGATCCGCTCGCATTGACCCTGATTGAACTCGGGGCCGTCGTCTTTTGCCTCGGCATTCTGGCGAGGCTGGCCGGGCGGATCGGTATGTCCCCTATCCCGCTGTACCTCCTCGGCGGCCTGTTCTTCGGGGCCGGCGGTGTTGTGAAACTCGACGGTATGCACGAGTTCGCACATCTCTCGAGCGAGATCGGCGTCATCCTCCTCCTGCTTATGCTCGGATTGGAATACACGGCCGCCGAACTGGTCACAGGGCTGCGCCGCTCCTGGCAGGCCGGCGTTCTGGACCTGGTCCTGAACTTCGCGCCCGGCGCCCTCCTCGCGATTCTGCTGGGCTGGGGCGTCGTCGGAGCGATGGTGATGGGCGGCGTCACTTACATTTCATCGTCGGGGATCGCAGCCAAGGTGATCACGGACTTGGGCCGGATCGGCAACCGCGAAACTCCGGTGGTGCTCTCGATCCTGGTGTTCGAGGATCTCGCCATGGCCATCTACCTGCCGGTCCTGACGGCCACCCTGGCCGGGGTCAGCTTCGCCGTGGGACTGCAGACAGTCGGGATCTCGCTTGCCGTCGTCACCGTGGTCCTGCTGGTGGCTTTGCGGCATGGCCACCATGTGTCCAAGGCCGTGCACAGCGAAAATTCCGAGGTTTTCCTGCTCAACCTGCTGGGGGCCGCACTGCTCGTGGCCGGCCTCGCCGCAGCCATGCAGGTGTCCGCGGCGGTGGGCGCCTTTATGCTCGGTATTGCGATTTCAGGGGCCACCGCGCACAACGCCACCAGGATCCTGGAGCCGTTGCGGGATCTCTTCGCGGCCATCTTTTTTGTGGTCTTCGGCCTTAATACGGACCCCTCCACCATCCCGCCGGTGCTCGGCTGGGCGCTTCTTTTGGCCGCCGTCACGGCGGCCACCAAGATGCTCACCGGGATCTGGGCGGCGAAGCGCRCCGGGATCGGCCTGCCGGGCCGCTTCCGCGCCGGCGCCGCACTGATCGCCCGCGGGGAGTTCTCGATCGTGATCGCCGGACTCGCCGTGGCCTCCGGCGTGGTGCCCGCAGAACTCGCGGCCCTGGCCACCGCCTACGTGCTGATTATGGCGGTGACAGGCCCGCTCGCCGCCCGGTACGTGGAGCCGATGGTGGCGATGCTGCGCCGCCCGGCGACGCCGCCCGCGGTACAGACGGCCGACGGGATCTGACCGCACAGCCGGTCTTGCGCCGCCCACCCGCGGGAGGTGGGTCCTAGACGTCCGTGCGGTGGAAGTTCAGGTGGCTGCGGCTGGCTGTCGGGCCCCGCTGGCCCTGGTAGCGGTTGCCGTACTCGCCGGAGCCGTACGGGTGCTCAGCGGCCGAGGTGAGCCGGAAGAAGCAGAACTGGCCGATCTTCATGCCCGGCCACAGCTTGATCGGCAGCGTCGCCATGTTGGACAGCTCCAGCGTCACGTGGCCGGAGAATCCCGGATCGATGAATCCGGCGGTCGAGTGGGTGAGCAGGCCAAGCCGGCCCAGCGAGGACTTGCCCTCGAGCCGGGCGGCGATGTCGTCGGGGAGCGTCACCGTCTCGTAGGTGGAGCCCAGCACGAATTCTCCGGGGTGAAGGATAAAGGGTTCGCCGGCCTCGACCTCCACCAGGCGGGTCAGCTCGGGCTGTTCCTCGGCCGGATCGATGTGGGCGTACTTGTGGTTGTCGAAGAGCCGGAAGAATTTGTCGATCCGGACGTCCACCGACGATGGCTGAACCATGGCGGGGTCGAACGGCTCCAGAACGATCCGTTGGGAGTCAATTTCGGCACGAATGTCGCGGTCTGAGATCAGCACAGACTCAAAATTACCGTACTCGCCGCCAACAGATGTGCGCGGGCTGGTATTACAGCACCGCTGTTACGGCGCCGACTGTTTTTCCAGCACCGATTTGAGCTGCTCCAGCTGGCAGACCTCAGCCTTCATCCGCCGGCGGAAGGGGGACTTCAGCCGGGCCAGGATCCCCCGGGGCTCGCGCTCGAGGGCAAAGCGGACGCGGGTGCTGCCGCCTTCGGTGCTCAGGTAGTAGCCGCCGTGCATCCGTTCCGGCCCGGCAAGGACCCGGTACTGGATCTCCGCACCGGGGCGCGCCTCGGTGATCTCGAAATCCCCGCTGATAGTGCGCCCGCCGGGGCCGGCGATGGTCTGCCGGTAGACGGCCCCTTTCGTCCCGGCGGCGCCGGATTCCAGCTCAATGCTGCGGACGCCGGTCCGCCAGCTGGGCAGGTTGCGGGCGTCCAGCAGGAAGTCATACACGCTCATGGCATCCCGCTGGATGACGACGTCGTACTCTGCGATTGCCACGGAAATCCTTGCTCGGCGGACAGCTGATGGGCGTAGCCCGCTTCCCCGGAACTGCAGCTAACTCCTTCAGGATAGACAGCAAGGCCCGCCCCGCGCGGCTGCGGGGGCGGGCCTTTATCGAAGAGTTATGGGGCTCCGGACTGTGCACCGGCTGTGTGCTGCTCCGTGACTGCTTCGCAGTGGATAATTCAGCAGCTACTTTTCGGTCAGCTTCGGCACCGAGAACACCACGATGGCGCCGACCACGGCGAAGGCCGCGAACATGTAGAAGTTGAGCTGCCAGCCGAACGCCATGCCGGCGATCAGCCCGCCGATCAGCGGCCCGCAGATGGCGCCGATGCGTCCGATGCCCAGGGACCAGCTGAGGGCCGTGGCGCTCAGGGACTGCGGGTAGTGGGTGGCACAGTAGCCGCCCACCAGGATCTGCGTTCCCACGGAGCCGAGGCCTGCGAAGGCGACGATCACGAGCAGCATCGCCAGCGGCAACTGGAGGCTCAGCATGAGGATGGCCACGAAGGCGAGGAGGAACGACGCCGTCACCACCTTGCGGATGCCGATCTTGTCCGCCAGCACGGAGGCGCTGATGGAGCCGACGATCGCGCCGGCGTTGAGGACCAGGAGGAAGGTGAGGGCATCCCCGAGCTGGAAGCCGGCCTGGCGCATGATCTGCGGCAGCCACGTGTTCAGCCCGTAGACCAGCAGGAGACCGCAGAAGTTGGCGAAGGCAAAGAGGACGGTGGAGCGGATCCACTTGCGGGTGAAGAGGGTCTTCATGGCTGATTTGGGCGCCTCGGCGCCGGTCTTGACGTCCTCGGCGGTGACGATGTCCGAGTAGACCAGGCCATAGCGGTCCGCGGTGGCCTTGGCTTCTTCAATGCGCTGCTTGCGGGCAAGGTAGGCCACCGATTCGGGGAGGAGCTTCCAGGCGATGGGGAGCAGGGTGACCAGGGGCAGGGCGCCGATGGCGTACATCCAGCGGAAGTCGATGTGCTGCAGGAGGTTGATGGCGAGGAGCGAGGCGCCCACGCCGCCCACCGAGTACCCGCTGAACATGACGGCGTTGGCGATCTGGCGGCGCTCCTTGCGGGCGTATTCGACCGTCAGCGCAATGCAGGTCGGCACGATGCCGCCCAGGCCCAGGCCGGTCAGGAACCGCAGGAAGCCGAAGACCTCGGCGGACGGCGCGAAGGCCGTGAGCAGCATGAACGTGGAGAACCACGCGATGCAGGCCAGCATGATGCGGCGGCGGCCCAGCTTGTCGGTCAGGATGCCGACGGAGAGCGTGCCGACCAGCATCCCGACCAGGGCCAGGCTGCCGATCAGGCCTGCCTGTGCGGGGGTGACTCCCCATTCCTGGAACTTCAGGATCGTGGGGACGGTGGAACCGTAGACCACCAGGTCATAGCCATCAAAGACGATGGCCACGAAGCACAGGATGAGGACCGCGTGGCCCTTCCAGCGAGGTGTGGCCTCGTTGCGCAACTCAGTCGACATTGACTGCGTCATGGATGTACCTCTCGTTGAGATTTCATAAGGGATTTGTGCGGTAGCTCACATGCTGTGCCCACTGTGTCACGCTTTGATTCCGACAGTAAACAAATCAGCATATATCGTTTGCGTAACGATCGTCAGTCATTGCGAAGGGCGTCAGTGCCCCTTGAAAGCCTCGGCCAGCCACCAGGCACCGCCGTCGGACGCGATCTTGGCGTCGATGACCAGCGGTCGGGAGGGACGCTCCCGCACCCAGGCACGGACCTCTCCGAGGTCCGCCACGCTCCGGACCGTCACGGCGTCCGCGCCGAAGCCCCGGGCGATCGCGGTGATGTCCGTGTCCGGAAAGGTGACCGTGCTGAGATCGACGGCGGGACCCCCGTCGGGACTCCCGTCGTCGGTGCCGCCCGCGCCGAAGTGGTGGACCTCGGCCCCGTAGCCGGCGTCGTTGTAGATGATGCACACCAGGGGCAGCTCCAGCCGGACGGCGGTCTCCAGTTCGCTGATGCCCATCAGGAACCCGCCGTCCCCGGCGCCGAGTACCGGCAGCCTGTCCGGCCGGGCCAGCGCGGCCCCGATCGCCGTGGAGAGGCCCAGGCCGATCGACTGGAAGGCCTGCGTGAAGCAGAAACCGAACTCGTCGGGGACCCTCAGGTAGGTGCTGGGGTAGCCCATGAAGTTGCCTGAGTCGATCGAGACGATCCGGTCCGCGGGCAGGATGTCGTCCAGTTCGCGGCTCAGCACGCGGGGATCGATCCGCCCGCCGCCGGAGAGGTCCGGAGTTTCGACGCCGTTCCAGCGCGAGCGTTCCGCGATGGCCTCCGCGTTCTCCGCGGTGCGGTACTTCCCTGCCGGTTCCGGCTGGAGCGTCCGCAGTTCCGCCAGGACATCCGCCGCGGTCAGCGCGGCATCACCCACCACGCCCAGGTCGACGGGCCGGTTGGCGCCGAGCGCGGAGTCCTCGACGTCGACCTGCACCACGGCGGTCCCGTCCGAGATCAGGTGGCCGTGCCGCATGGTCCACATGTTCAGGGCGCAGCCCCAGCCGATAATCAGGTCGGCGCCCTGGATCAGCCCGGCGCTGAGCGGTGAGGAGAATCCGCCGGAGATCCCGAGGTTGAAGTCCTCGCCCTGGAACAGCCCGTTCGCCACCGCGGACGTGGCCACGAGCGCGCCCCCGTGGGCGGCCAGGCCGAGCAGTTCCTCCCGCGCATTCCGTGCCCCGCGGCCCGCCACGAACACCGGGCGCTCGGCGGCGTTGATCAGGTGCGCCAGGCGCCGGACGCTGGCGGCGGCGGGGCGGACCGGCTGGGCGTCGGCAACCGCAGCCGGGTGCGCATCCCGGTGCACAGCGGGGGCCGGGGCGGACTGGACGTCGAGGGGCAGGTTGAGCACCACGGTGCGGCGTTCGTTCCGTGCCGTGCGGAAGGCCCGGAGGGTGTCCGCGACGGCGGTTGCCGGGGAATGGATCCGCTCGCTCACGGCCCCGACGCTGCGGGCGAGCGCGTCCTGGTCGATCTTGAAGTTGGACCGTACCGCGGAGGACTGGGTGTCGGCCGTCAGCACGATCAGCGGCGTCCGGCTCTTGGCGGCTTCCCCGATCCCGGTGATCGCGTTGCTCAGCCCGCAGCCCTGATGGGTGCTGACCACGCCCACCCGCCCGGACATCCGGGAGTACGCGTCGGCCATCGTGGCCGCGCCGCCCTCGTGCCGGGCGGCGGTGAAGGGCACTCCGGCCAGTCGCAGGGCGTTGGTCACCTCGAAGTTGCCGCTCCCGACGACGCCGAAGACGTGCCCGACGCCGAGCCCGGCCAGGGTCCGGCCCACGAGCTGCGCGACGGTCGCCGGCACAGGCTCCTGCGGGGCATCGACGGCCTGCGCCAGCGCGTCCGGGGAACTTTGTGAAACTACTAGCATGGACTTACCTCCCACTTAGTAATGCACTCGTATTGCTCTTCTAACTCCCAGGCGGCGTCCATGAACCCCACCCAGTCACTCCCCTGCACTGCCACGACGGCAACCCTGGTTCGGACCATTGAATGGGTGGATACGGATGCCGCGGGGCACCAGCACAATTCGGCGGTGCTCCGCTTTGTCGAGGCCTGCGAGGCCAAGTTGTTCCGGGACCTGGATCTGCCGGAGTACTTTCCGTCGGCGCCGCGAGTTCGCCACGAGCTCAACTACCGGGCGAAGTTGTACTTCGGCCAGCAGGTCACCACCACCGTAGTGGTGGAGAAAATCGGCCGCACGTCCATGACGTTCAGCTTTGAAGTGTGGGGCGAGGAGTTCCGCGGCGAACCCCGCGCCCTCGCCGCCCACGGAACCTTCGTCACCGCCCATGTGGCCCGGGGCGGCACCGCCGCCACCCCATGGCCGGCGGACCTGGCGGCCAAAGTCACCGCCCGCGCGGCGCACAGCCAGGACTAGCCCGCCCGGCTGCTGCCCGGCACCGCGCCTTTGCGGTGCCGGGCAGCGATTCCGTACGGTCCCTAAACCGACGCCGGCACCTTCGCGGGCGTCCAGCGCAGATGCGTGGGCAGGTCGGCGATCTCCGGCTCCCGCACGAGCGCCAGCCGGGGCCGGACCGCGTCGGTGCGGGCCGCCGGCGGCTTCCGGCTGCCGGCGCGGAACTGCTGCGGCCAGTCCGCGCCCGGCCCGCGGTAGTCCTGCTCGATCGCCGCGTGCAGGGTCCACTGCGGATCAAACAGGTGCGTGCGGCCGAGGGCGCAGAGATCAGCCCGGCCCGCCAGCAGGATCGAGTTGACGTCGTCGTACGAGGACACCGCCCCGACGGCGATCACCGCCACGCCTGCCTTGTGGGCCACTTCCTGCCGGATGCGGTCGGCGAACGGGGTCTGGTAGCTGCGGCCGTAGGCGGGCTTCTCGTCCTTGACCACCTGGCCGGAGGAGACATCCACGCCGTCGGCGCCGTGCTCCACAAAGGCCCGGGCGATTGCGACGGCGTCGTGCTCGTCGTTGCCGCCGGGGGCCCAGTCGGTTGCCGAAAGCCTCACGGTCAGCGGCTTGTCCGCCGGCCAGGCGGCGCGGACGGCGTCGAAAACCTCCAGCGGGTAGCGGAGCCGGTTCTCCAGCGATCCTCCGTATTCGTCGGTGCGCCGGTTGGCCAGCGGCGAGAGGAACGAGGAGAGCAGGTAGCCGTGCGCGCAGTGCAGCTCCAGCAGGTCGAAGCCCGAGGCGGCCGCCCGGACGGTGGCGGCGACGAATTCGTCCCGGACCTGGTCCATTTCGGTCCGGCTGATTTCGCGCGGGGCCGGGCTGCCGGGGCCGTACGGGATGGCCGAGGGGCCTACCGGCTCCCAGCCGCCGTCGGGCAGCGGCTCGTCGATGCCTTCCCACATGAGTTTGGTGGAGCCCTTGCGGCCGGAGTGGCCCAGCTGGACGCCGATGGCCGCCGTCGAACGGCTGTGCACGAAGTCGACGATCTCGCGCCAGCTCTCCTGCTGGGCCTCGTTGTAGAGGCCGCTGCAGCCCGGCGTGATGCGGCCGGTCTCGGAGACGCAGACCATCTCGGTCATGACCAGGCCGGCGCCGCCGAGAGCCTTGCTGCCGAGGTGGACGAGGTGGAAGTTGCCCGGGACGCCGTCGGTGGCGGAGTACATGTCCATCGGGGAGACGACGATCCGGTTCTTCAGTTCCAGCCCGCCGATCCGGTACGGCTGGAACATGGCGGGGGCGCTGCCCGCGATGCCCTGGGTGCGGGCGAATTCCTCGTCCACCCGGGCCGCGAACTCGGGGTCGCGGAGCTTGAGGTTGTCGTAGGTGATCCGGCGGCTGCGGGTGAGCAGGTTGAAGCAGAACTGCACCGGGTTCTGGTCTTTGTACATGCCGATGTTCTCGAACCATTCCAGCGAGGCCTGGGCGGCGCGCTGGGTGGACTCGACCACCGGCCGGCGTTCCGTTTCGTAGGCTTCCAGGGCTGTTTCGAGCTCGGAGTGCTCGTGCAGGCAGGCGGCCAGGGCGAGGGAGTCCTCCATGGCCAGCTTGGTGCCGGAGCCGATGGAGAAGTGCGCGGTGTGGGCGGCGTCGCCGAGGAGCACGACGTTGCCGTGCCGCCAGGACTCGTTGCGGACGGTGGTGAAGTTGATCCACTTGGAGTTGTTGACCAGGACCTCGTGGCCCTCGAGTTCCTCGGCGAAGATGGCGCGGATGGCGTCCACGGCCGCCTCGTCGCTTTCGCCGGGCCGGAAGGCCTGGTGCTCGGTGGCGTCGAAGCCGGCGCTGCGCCAGACGTCCTCGTGCATTTCGACGATGAAGGTGCTGCCCTCGTCTGAGTAGGGGTAGCCGTGGATCTGCATGACGCCGTGCTCGGTGTCCTTGACGAAGAACTTGAACGCCTCGAAGACGAGGTCGGTGCCGAGCCACATGTACTTGGACTTGCGGACGTCCAGGCTGGGCCGGAAGACGTCGGCGTAGCGGGAGCGGACGGCGGAGTTCAGGCCGTCCGCGGCGAGGACCAGGTCGTAGTCCCGGCTGAGTTCCTCGACGTCGGGCGCCAGAGTGCTGAAGCGCAGGTCGACGTCGAGTTCGGCGCAGCGCCGCTGCAGCAGCTCGAGCAGCTCCTTGCGGCTCATGGCGGCGAAGCCCTGGCCGCCGACCGTGTGCTGCGCGTCCTTGAAGTGGATGTCGATGTCGGTCCAGCGGGCGAAGCGCTCGGACATGTACTCGGCGATCACGGTGTCCGCGTTGCCGATGCCGCCGAGGGTTTCGTCGCTGAAGACCACGCCGAAGCCGAAGGTGTCGGACGCGGCGTTGCGTTCCCAGACGGTGACCTCGTGGTTCGGGTCCAGCTGCTTCATGAGGGCGGCGAAGTACAGTCCGCCCGGACCGCCGCCGATGATTGCGATTTTCATGTGGTGCCTCTCAAGCGTTCTGGTGTTCGGGGGTGGCGGTGTCAGCGGCCAGCTGCTCGCGCAGCCGGAAGTGCTGGAGTTTGCCGCTGGGGTTGCGGGGCAGGCCGTCGACGAAGTTCACCTGCCGCGGGTACTTGTACGGGGCGATGGTCTGCTTGACGAAGTCCTGGATTTCCTTGCGTTTGGCGTCATCTGCCTCGACGCCCTCGCGCAGCACGATGAAGGCGCAGACCACGCTGCCGCGGTCCGGGTCTGGCCGGCCGACGACGGCGTTTTCCATCACGTCCGGGTGCTGGTCAATCGCGGCTTCGACCTCGGGGGCGCCGATGTTGTACCCGGAGGACACGATCATGTTGTCGGAGCGGGCCTGGTAGAAGAAGTAGCCGTCGCCGTCGCGGCTGAAGGTGTCGCCGGTGACGTTCCAGCCGTTGACGACGTAGTCCTCCTGGCGGGAGTCGTTGAGGTAGCGGCAGCCGGTGGGGCCGATCACGGCGAGGCGTCCGACGGCGTCCGGGCCGAGTTCCCGGCCGTCCTCGTCAAGGATGGTGGCCCGGTAGCCGGGGACGGCCGTGCCGGTGGCGCCGGTGCGGATGTCATCCCCTGCCGCGGAGATGAAGACGTGCAGCATTTCGGTGGCGCCGATGCCGTTGACCAGCTTCAGGCCGGTGCGTTCGTGGACGGCGCGCCAGGTTTCGGCCGGCAGGTGCTCGCCGGCCGAGACGGCGGTGCGGAGGCTGGCGAGCAGCCCCTCCGCGCCTTCCTTGAGGATCGCCTTGTAGGCCGTCGGGGCGGTGAACAGGATGGTGGCTTTCGCCGCGTGCACCGCCTGCGCCAGTTCGAGCGGGGTGGCGCGTTCGGTCAGCAGCGCGGCGGCGCCGAAGCGCAGCGGGAAGACCACCAGGCCGCCGAGCCCGAAGGTGAAGGCCAGCGGCGGGGACCCCGCGAAGACGTCGTCCGATGTCGGCTTCAGGATGTGCCGGGCGAAGGTGTCCGCGTTGGCGAGGATGTCGCGGTGGAAGTGCATGGTGATCTTCGGCGTTCCGGTGGTGCCCGACGTCGGGCCGAGCAGCGCGACGTCGTCTGCCGCCGTCGCGACGTTGGTGAAGTCCCCGCTCTTGGCGGCGCAGCGTGCGGCAAGGTCCGTGCCGGTGCTGCCCCCCATGGCCAGCACCGGCACGTCGTTTCCGGCGGCCTCGGCCAGGTCGTCCAAGAACCGGCTGTCGCAGAGGGCGGCGGCCGGCCGGGTCAGGTCCAGCAGGGTCCGGATCTCGTTTGCGCGCAGCGCCGGCATGATCGTGACGACGACGGCGCCGGCCTTGAGCACGCCGAGCCAGGCGGCGACGAGCCACGGGTTGTTCGGCGAGCGCAGCAGAACGCGGTTTCCGGGGACGATCCCGAAGTCCTCGACCAGGACCTGGGCCACCTGGTTGGCGTGGCGCTGCAGCTCACCGTAGCTCCAGGACCCGCCGTCGGGGGTGAGCAGGGCGGGGCGGTCGGCACCGAAGCTGCGGACGGCGTCGTCGATCAGCGCGGTGGCGGCGTTGAGCTGCTGCGGGTACTGCAGTTCCGGGAGGGTGAACTCCAGGGCGGGCCACTGCTCTGCCGGGGGCAGGTTGTCACGCGCAAAGGTGTCCTGGTGCGCCGAGGGCGTTAGATCCATGGCAAGCCTTTCGTATCGTCATTGATAGGAGTGGGAGCAATCTTCGAGTGCTCCGAAACGGCCGTTTTGACTGGCCAAAAGGGCAGTTACGGAGCAGTCGACTTCCGGATCATGCCTTCCTGGACCACCGTGGCGAGGAGCCTGCCCTGCCGGTCGTAGAAGTGGCCCTGCGCCAGGCCGCGGCTGGCCTGGGCGGAGACGGCTTCCTGGACGTAGAGCAGCCAGTCGTCCACCCGGCCTTCGCGGTGGAACCACATGGCGTGGTCCAGGCTGGCGGTGACCAGGCCCGGGTCGCCCCAGGCGTAGCCGTGCACCCGGAGTACCGGTTCCAGAATGGTGTAGTCGCAGACGTAGGCCAGGGCGGCCCGCTGCAGGTCGGGATCGTCCGGGAGCCGGTCGAAGGCTTTCACCCAGACCGCCTGGTGCGGCACCTGCTCGCCCTCGACGCTGAGGTAGACGGCGCCGGGCACGTGCCGCATGTCGAAGCTGCGGCCGCCGGACCAGTACGCCGCGGCGTCGCCGTCGACGCCGCGGAGCACGTCGGCGGAGGACGGCAGCGACTCCGGATCCGGGATCCCTGCCGGCATGGCACGGGCGAATTCCTCGCCGGATTCCTCCGCGTGGAAGGAGGCCATGGCCACGTAGACGGTCTTGCCGCCCTGGTAGGCGCGGACCTGCCGGGTGGAGTAGCCCCGCCCGTCGCGGAGCCGCTCCACCTCGTAGCGGACCTCGGCGCCGATGTCCGCCGGCCGCATGAAGTAGCTGTGCATCGAGTGCAGCGAGCGGTCATCCCCCACCGAGCGCATCGCCGCGGCCGCGGCCTGGGCCACCATGTCCCCGCCGTAGGCCTTGGGCCACGGCACGTACTGCGTCGTGGCGGTGTAGGCCTCGTCGAGGAAGTCCGGCTCGGCCGGTGTCAGCTCGAGGGCGGACAGGAGGATCTCCGACGTCGGGCTCATACCCGGCGGTACCCGTCGAGCGTGGAGTCGTCGACGTCGTCGAGGTTCACCACGATGTTTTCCGGGGTGCGGGCCGTGAGCCAGACGAGTTCCTCGGTGATGCTCATGTTGGCTTCCACGTGCGGCATGTACGGCGGGACGAAGACCCAGTCGCCCTCGGTCATGTCGATGAATTCCTTGTAGTCCTCGCCGAAGTAGATCCGGCCGTGGCCGCGCAGCACGTAGCCGCCGGTCTCGGCTTCGCCGTGGTGGTGCGGGAAGGAACGGTAGCCGGGTTCGTTGCTGACCTGGCCGTACCAAATCTTTGTAGCAGGGGTGTGCTGCGGGCTGACGCCGGAGATCCGGACGGCTCCGCCGGACTGGCCGGTGTCGCGGTGCTCGGCGCCCTTGCGGGTGACGACGGGAACAACCTGGTCTGTGATCTGTTCTGTCATGGTGATACCTCTCTAGATGCGGGTCGGTATTGGTGGCTTAGAGGCGGACTGTATTGGTGAGCGTGCCGATGCCCTCGACCTCGGTGGTGACGACGTCGCCGTCGTGCAGGAAGCGCGGCGGGGTGGCGCCCATGCCGACGCCGCCGGGGGTGCCGGTGAGGACGACGTCGCCGGGGCTCAGCCGCGTGAAGGTGGAGATGTAGGACAGCAGGGCGGCCGCCGTGAAGACGAGGGTTTTGGTATTGCCGTTCTGGACTTCCTCGCCGTTGACCAGGCAGCGGACCCGGACGCCGGCTTCAGGGTCGCAATCGTCCGGGGTCACGAGTACGGGGCCCAGCGGGGTGGTGCGGTCGAAGGCCTTGCCCTGGAACCACTGCAGGGTGCGGTTCTGCCAGTCGCGCAGGGAGATGTCGTTCGCCACGGTGTAGCCGGCGATCGCGGCGGCGGCTTCCGCCTGCGAGGCATTCCTGAGCGGGGCGCCGACGACGACAGCCAGTTCCGCTTCCCAGTCCACCTTGGCCCCGTGGCCGGCGGCGTCGATGGCCTCGCCGTCGCCGATCAGGGTGTCCGCATACTTGGCGAACAGGGTGGGGTATTCCGGCAGTTCCCGGCCCATTTCCGCGATGTGGTCCGCGTAGTTCAGTCCGCAGCAGATGACCTTGGACGGGCGCGGCAGTACGGTGGCGAACCGGGCGCCGTCGGCAGGGAGGGACTCGTGCGGGCCGCCGCCGGCTGCTCCCGCGGCGGCAGCGGCAGCGGCAGCGGCAGCCGCCTGCTCCTGCCAGCCGGCAGTCTCCAGCAGCTCATTGAGGTCCCGCGCGGGCAGGAGCACAAAACGGTCTCCCGACTGCACGGCGGCGCGGGTGGCGGGATCACCACTGGCGTCGCTGGCTGCCGTAATGACGGTCGCAAGGCGCATGATTCTTCACTTCCGGTTCGACGGCGGAACCGGCCCCATTGCCGATTCCGGTGACGTGCAAACTATGCCATCCCTCGAGAGGGTATGTCGACATTTTTACGGTCGTCACATATGCTCAAGTTAACACGAATTCACCGGTTTGGGTAGACCGGCAGAAGTGCCGGATCCGCCCGTTCGTAGTTAGCTCGAATTCCACAGCACGGATTTTCCAATGCACCGCCGACTCAATGAGGAGCCACCATGAACCACAAGGTCATCAACCCCGCAACCCTGGCCAAGCCCTCCGGCTTCGCCCACGGCATCCTGGCCGGCAACACCGTGTACCTGGGCGGCCAGACGGCCATGGACAGCAACGGCGACATCGTTCCCGGCGGCATCGTGGAACAGTTCCGCCAGTGCTTCTCCAACGTCCTCACCACGCTGGCCGATGCCGGGGGCATGCCCTCGGACCTGGTCAACGTCACCATCTACCTGACTGACGTCGAGGACTACCAGAAGAACGGCCGCGAAATCGGGCGGATCTGGCGCGAGATGGCCGGCACGGACTATCCCGCGATGGCCGGCGTCGGCGTCACGCGGCTCTGGCAGGCCGAGGCGCTGATCGAGATCCAGGCGGTCGCCGTCGTGTTGGGCCAGGGCTAAGGACCGAGGGCCAAGGCTGGGGGCTACGCGGAACCGCCCGTGGCCCCCAGCAGCCGCTCGGCATGCTGGCGGGCCGGGCCGTTCAGGAGGCGGTGCAGTTCCGCGAAGATCCGTTCCGCTGTCAGCCCGCGCCAGCCCGGCGGCAGGAACTCCTCCGGCAGGCCCGGATCCAGGTACGGCAGCCGGCGCCACTGGGTGAGCAGCTGGACGTAGTCCGCGAAGGCCGCCCGGTCGGCGTCGGGCCCGGGCTCCGGCGCTCCCGCAGGTTCCCAGCGTTCCAGCACGGGCGCGAAGCGTTCGATGAACTCCGCGTAGAGCGATTCGAGGGCCGGCAGGTCCCACCAGCGCGAGACCTTGTCCTTGACGTCCCCGGCGGTCAGGTGCTCGGCCTTGAAGAACTCCACATATTCCGTCAGCCCGGCCCGCTCGAGCTGGTGGCTGATGTCCTCATAGGTGTTGCCCGGGGCAATCCAAAGCCCCGGGGTCACGGAACCGAAGCCCATCCGGGTCAGCATGCTGCGCAGCTGGTGGCGGAGGTGGCGCTGGGATTCCGGGACGGAGAAGGCGATGAGGAGCCAGCGGTCAGCCGCCGTTGCCCGCCGGGGCGAAAAGATGCGGCGGTCGCCTTCCTGGAAGACATCCTCCAAATTGGGGGCCAGCCGGTAGGCGGCCACCCCGCCCTGCCTGACGCTTTCCAGCACGCCGCGGCGCTTGAGCCGGGAGACGGACGAGCGCACCCCGGAAGACTCGACGCCGAGATCATCCAGCATGGAAATCAGCACCGAGACGGGCAGCGCACCGCCGTTGGCGCGACCATACAGGCCATAGATCGTGACGATCAGCTGCTGGTGCCGCGGGGTCTGCCGGGGAACGGCGGGCGCGGCGTCCGGCGCGGCGTCCGGCTGGGCGTCCAGCGCCGGCGCGGGGTCCACTACCACCGCTGGCCCTTCATCGGGAGAACAGTCATGGATCTAGGCTATAGAGGTCTGCGCCCCTCGGCCGCCGTGACGCTCCGTGAACCATTCCACGCAGCGCTGGTTCACGCGGCAACTCCGCAGCGCCGGGTATTGTCGCCGCCATTCGCTTCGCCACGACCCCCACACCACAGAAGCCGAGTAACGTTGAAGTGTGCCGGGCGGCTGACCCCCAATGCAGCCGCCCGGCCGCTCGCTCCCGGCAGGACACAAGGCAGATCAGTCCCCCGGTACCTGCGTGCCCGTCGCTAGTGTTGCTGCATGAGCGACTTCGTGCCGAAGGGGCCAGCCGACCTGAACGACGCACCCGGCGAAGGCCCGGCCACACTCCGCGCCGCCGCGTCCACGCCGGACTTGCCGGGCACGACGGCACCGCCGCCTGGCCCGGATGCCCCGCCGGCCGGCCGTTCCCGCATCGGATGGGCCGACCTCCCGGAATCCGTCCGGTCCGCCGTCGAGTGCCTGATGGACAGTCCCGTCATGGCCGCCCACTCCCAACCCGGCGGATACTCCCCCGGCAGCGCGGATCGGGTGGTCACGGCCAAGGGCAGCCGGTTTTTCGTGAAGGCAGTATCCAGCTCGTTGAACCCCGAGTCGCCGCAGCTGCACCGCCGGGAAGCGCGGATCATGACCCTGCTCCCCGCCGGACTGCCCATCCCGCGACTTGTGGGCACCCATGACGACGGCGAATGGGTCGCCTTAGTGTTCACGGACGTTGACGGACGGCACCCGCAACTGTCGGGCGCCGATCTTCACGCAGTCCTCGATGCCGTCGACGCAATCTCCGCACGTTCTTTGCCGCCCCAGGCCCTCGAGGTCTTGCCGTCGCTGACAGAGGAGGTGCGGGAAATCTTTGCGGGCTTGTGACGCTGCGCAACGACCCGCACCCCGGACTCGACCCGTGGGCGGCAGCGAACCATGCCCTGCTGGAGTCCCTGTCCGCTGCCGCTGCAGAGAACGTGGGCGGTGATCGGCTCGCGCACGTTGACCTGCGGGCAGACAACATTCTCATCGACCGCGCCGGGCAGGCCGTCATTGTCGACTGGCCCTGGGCGGCACACGGAGCGCCGTGGTTCGACGCCCTCACCCTCCTCGTCGATGCGCGGGTCAACGATCCGGCGTGCGATACGGAGACGGCCCTCCGGGAGCACGCCGTCTTCGCGGGCGCCCAGCCGCAGCAGGTGGATTCCGTGCTCGCGGCGCTGGCCGGATACTTCCTTGACAATGCCCGCAGGCCCTCGCCGCCGGGGCTTCCCACTTTGCGCGCGTTCCAGCAGGCGGAAGGGGCAGCATGCCTTGGATGGCTGCAGGAACGGTTGGAGCGACCAGTACCGGCAGGGGTGTTCTGAGATGGCTTCCGGCTGGGGTAAGGTAAATCTCGTTGTTCCCCGGGACCAGGTCCAGCATTTTGGACAGTCCCACTGCGGCTGTAGCTCAATGGTAGAGCGCTAGCTTCCCAAGCTTGATACGCGGGTTCGATTCCCGTCAGCCGCTCCAATCCCCTGCAGAACCCCGTACGGCGGACGGGCCGAAGCCTTTAGGTCGCTACCTGTATCGTTCGAAGTCAGGAACCTCTTCGGTTCCGCTACAGGAGCGATCATGGCTGACAAATCACCCCGTCAAGCAGCATCCAAGAAATCCGGCAAATCCATCAAGGAAAAGCGCGCCGAGAAGAGGGACGCCGCAGCCCCGCCCAGCTCCCTGGACAAGGCCACCGGCTCCAAGCCGGCGGGTGCCAAAAAGAAGTGAGCGGCGCCATGAGCCACCTCACCCTCGGAGTCCTGGCCACCACGCGGAAGCCTGACGAACGGCGCCTCCCGATCCACCCCCACCACTTGGACCGCATCGCCCCGGAACTCCGGCAGCAGCTCATCCTGGAGGAAGGCTACGGCGAGCGTTTCGGCGTCTCGGACGCCCACCTCGCACCGCTCGTGGGGCGCATCGCCCCTCGGACGCAACTGCTGGCCGAGGCCGACGTCGTCCTCCTGCCCAAGCCGCAGCCCGAAGACCTCGCCGAGCTTCGCGACGGACAGGTCCTCTGGGGCTGGCCGCACTGCGTCCAGGACCATGCCATCACGCAACTGGCAATCGACAAGAAGCTCACGCTTATCGCCTTTGAGGCGATGAACCACTGGGCCAGCGACGGCGGCTTCGGCCTCCACGTGTTCCACAAGAACAACGAGCTGGCGGGCTACTGCTCCGTGCTGCATGCCTTGGCGCTGACCGGTTCCACGGGCGACTACGGCCGCCGCCTGAGCGCCGTCGTCATCGGCTTCGGGGCCACGGCCCGCGGCGCCGTGACGGCCCTCAACGCCCACGGCATCCATGACGTCCAAGTGCTGACCAACCGAGGCGTCGCCGCGGTGGGTTCGCCCATCCATTCGGTGCGGATCGCGCAGTTCGACCATGACGACAAGGCGCCCTTCCTCAGCGAGGTCATCACCGAGCGGGGGCGCGTGCCGCTGGCGCCGTTCCTGGCCGAGAGTGACATCGTGGTCAACTGCACCCTGCAGGACCCGAACGCGCCGCTGACGTACCTGCGCACCGAGGACCTGGACGCGTTCCGGCCAGGCAGCCTGATCGTGGATGTGTCCTGCGACGAGGGCATGGGCTTCAGCTGGGCGAAAACCACCACGTTCACCGAGCCGATGTTCACGGTCGGGGACCACATCGACTATTACGCGGTGGACCACAGCCCGTCCTACCTGTGGAACTCGGCCAGCTGGGAAATCAGCGAGGCGCTGCTTCCGTTCCTGGAAACCGTGATCACCGGGCCCGAGGCTTGGACCGCGAACGAGACCATCCGCCGCGCGATCGAAATCCGCGACGGCGTGGTCCTCAATCCGGATGTGCTGCAGTTCCAGCACCGCGGGCCGGAGTACCCGCACCTTCCCCTGACGGACTAACACCCGTTTCCGCTGCGAAAACGGACAGCCGCTGCGTGGATCCACGCAGCGGCTTTCCGAAAACGGCGCGGAAGACTAGGGCGTCGCGGCTGCCGGCGGCAGGTTCTGGTTCCGGACAATCCTCAAGAGCCTGCGTCGGTCCTTCAAGTCCACCTTGAGCATCAGCTGGTCCCGGCGTGCCAGCACGACGGCGACCGTCGCTGCGGCGAGCGCCGGCACCCCGCCGGCGACCAGGATGGCCGTGTGCGGATCCACGTGCTCGGCCAGCCAGCCCATCATCGGCCCGCCAATGGCCTGCCCGCCGATCAGCACCATAATGTACAGGCTCATGACGCGGCCGCGGATGGCCATATTGGAGCTGATCTGGACCAGCTGGTTGGCCGCGGTCAGGAACATCAGGCACCAGAACCCGGCCAGCACCATCGCCGCCCCGAACCACACCATGGACGGCGCCAGGGAGGCCAGGCAGAGCATCAGCCCGTACATCCCGGCGCCCAGCATCACCGAGCGCAGCCGCAGTTCCCGCCGGCGTGCGGAGGTGATCGCCCCGGCCAGCGCCCCGAGGGCCACGAGCGCGTTCAGCAGGCCGTAGCCGCCGGCACCGACGTCGTACACGTGGTCCGCGAAGGCTGCCAGCAGCACGGGCAGGCTCATCGCGAACACCGCGACAAAGCCGGCCATCAGCCAGGGCCAGTAGATGGTGGGCTTGCTCAGCGCGTAGGTCAATCCTTCGCGCAGCATCCCCTTGCGCTTGGGCACCGGGGCGCTGAGGTGCAGCTGGTCCTTCCGCAGGGTGAGCAGCATCGCGACCGTGAAGCAGCAGGCGACGGCGTTTGCGGCGAACGCCCATCCGGCGCCCACCGCCGTGAGCAGCAGCCCGGCGAGCGCCGGCCCGATCAGGCCGCCAAGCTGGAACGTCGTGGAATTCACGCTGATGGCGTTCCGGAGGTAGGCCGGCCCCACGAGCTCATTGACGAAGACCTGCCGCGCCGGTTGATCCAGCACGGTGACCAGGCCCAGGCACAGAGCGATCACGTAGACGTGCCAGACCTCGATCCGCTGGCTCAGCGCCAGCACCGCGAGAATGGCCGCCAGCACCGCCGCAACCGACTGGCAGAGCATCAGGATCCTGCGCTTGGCGAAGCGGTCCGCCATCATGCCGGCCCACGGGCCAAGGAACAGCGAGGGCAGGAACTGCAGCGCCACCGTGATCCCGACGGCGGTGACGGAACCGGAGAGCTGGAGCACCAGCCAGTCCTGGGCGATCCGCTGCATCCACAGGGCGATCACGGCGATGAAGTGCCCGATCGCGAAGATGCGGAAATTGCGGACCTTCAGCGAGATGAAGGTGTGGCGCCAGGGCAGTGGCGCGTTGACGACGGCGATTGGCGCGGTGACGGTGTCGGGCAGGGCAGTTACGTTGGCCTCTAAAGGCGGAGGGGGTGCCACGGAAAGTCCTCAAGGGAGCGGGTGAGCGGGGATGCCTTAACGCTAAGCTGGCCGCAGCGGATTGTGGAAGATTATTCACCGCATAACTAGCATTACGGAACGCAATGTGGCACGAGTTCGCCGCAGGTCAGGAGCCCGCATGTTCGAACCGGCCCAGCTGCGGTCCTTCCTTGCCGTGGCCGAAACCCTGAGCTTCACCAAAGCCGCCGAACGGCTGGGCCTGGCGCAGCCGACGGTCAGCCAGCACGTGCGCAAGCTTGAGGCCGCCGCGAAGCGCGTCCTGGTGGCACGGGATACCAGGGACGTGCGCCTGACGGACAACGGGGACGCCATGGCCGGCTTCGCCCGCAGCATCCTGTCCGCGCACGACGCTGCCTCCCGCTACTTCTCCGGATCGGCCATGCGCGGCCGGCTGCGCTTCGGCACGGCGGACGACCTCGCGATCACCGGCCTGCCGAGGATCCTGCGGGAGTTCCGGCAGGTCTACCCGCAGATCAATCTGGAACTGACCGTGGGCCAAAGCGACCAGCTCTACAAGAGGCTGAATGCGGGCCAGCTGGACCTCGTCTTCGTCAAATGGGTGGCCGGGGCCAAGGACGGCACAGTGGTGCAGCAGGACTCCTTCGCCTGGGTGGGCCTGGAGCAGACCTCGCTGGACCCTGCCGAGCCCGTGCCGCTGATTGCTTACCCGTCACCCAGTCTGAGCCGGAAGCTGGCCATCGACGCGCTCGAATCCGCCGGGCGGACCTGGCGCATCACCTGCACCACCCGGCAGATCAGCGGCGTGCTGGCGGCTGTCCGGGCCGGCATCGGCGTGGCGGTCATGCCGGCTTCGCTGGTGCCGGAGGACCTGAAGATCATCACCCGGCGCTTCGACCTGCCGCCGGTGGGTGAGGTCGATTTCACCCTCATCCGCAACCCGCTGGCCAACACCGAGGTGATCGAGGCGCTGACCCAGACGATCGCGGGCCGGACCCTGCGGCGCCCGGCCTGAGCCGACACTCGTGCCGGAGTGGAACATCACTGTTTCCACGGCCTGCGTACACGCCGATGTACCTACTCGGATTGCGTACTTACGCATACCATTGATCCACTCGGATTCCTGGCTTATCCTGAGTGTGTTGCAGGTCAAGCAGAGGCCTATGACAACGATTCGATATACGAACGCTGTCCTATTGGTCTGCCGTGCGGCGACCTGCCGGAGGCGTTCGGGATAGGCCGACAGTGACGCCAGCCATTAACCGCCCGCACTCCCCTTCCGCATCAACAGCCCGAAGCCTCAAGCCCGTGGGCCCGTTCTCACAGGCTGTGCACCGCGGCGCGGCCGCCAAGCACCCCAGCCTCGGACGTCTGGACCCGCATCCCACCACGCTGGTTGAGGCGGAATACGTCGGCAGCCCGTATTGCGAACGGTGCGGAACCGACGAGTTCATCTACCTCGAGACCTTTATCCCCGCCACCCACCACCGGGACGGTTCCATCAATAAATTGGGCGAAGTCACGTACTTCTGCTCCGGATGCGACGACTTCTCCGCGCATGCGGTGCCCGCGTCGTGGGTTCCGCCCGGCTGGTATTTCGGCTGAGTCCGCGGGCGCCGCGCACTCCCCACAGACCACGAGCCGGGCAGCCACCATTGGAGGGTGGCTGTCCGGCTCGTTTGTGTCTGCCCTTCAGGAGGCAGCCGGCGAGGGCCGGCCCTAGATCAGGCCGTCCGTGATGAAGTTCGGCGTACCAAAGCGGTGCGCTGTGATGCTGATGGCCTGCTCGTGCAGGAACGGCAGCAGCTCAACGCGTCCGGCCTCGGTCACCGGGTGGAAGTAGATCGCCAGGTCCGGGCGTCCGCCGGTCACCTCGGCCAGGGCCTTGGCGTCGCCGCCGATGAGCCGGATCCGGGAGGTGGCGAGTTTGGCCGTTCCGGCGAGCTTGCCCGCGGAGGCCAGCCAGTCGGCGTCGTTCTGCACGGTGACGTCGATGCCAAGGCCGGAGAGCACAGTGCGCAGCTGGGCGGGGAGCTCGACGGCGGTGGACACCGTCAGTGCCGAGCCCGCCAGGACGCCGGCCGCCACTGTCCGGACGAGGCGGGCGAGGGGCTCGCCCTCAGAGAGCCGCACGGTGACCGGCAGCGCGCGGTAGCGGAAGATGTTCCGTTCGGCGCTCAGCCCAGAGACGTCCTTGGCCGTGCCGAATTCCCCCGTCCAGGCGAGGGTGTCGGAGGCCAGGGCACGCTGCAGCGCGTCCAGTTCGTCGGCGGCCAGGATGCCCGCGGCCGCCTGCCCGATCCGGCGGACTCCCGCATGGGGGGAAACGGCGGCCGGGGCGGTGCTGGGCTTGCCGGCCCATTCGCCGAGTCCGACGAGGTAGTTGGGCCCGCCGGCCTTGGTGCCGGCACCGACGGCGGATTTCTTCCAGCCGCCGAAGGGCTGGCGCTGCACGATGGCGCCGGTAATGCCGCGGTTGACGTAGAGGTTGCCGGCCTGGACGGTCTCAAGCCAGAGGGCCACCTCCGCCGGGTTCAGCGAGTGCAGCCCGGACGTGAGCCCGTACTCAATCTGGTTCTGGATGGCGATGGCCTCCTCCAGGG
Source organism: Arthrobacter sp. YAF17 (assembly GCF_052113365.1). Classification (NCBI taxonomy): domain Bacteria; kingdom Bacillati; phylum Actinomycetota; class Actinomycetes; order Micrococcales; family Micrococcaceae; genus Arthrobacter; species Arthrobacter sp. YAF17. The sequence continues at coordinate 169,717 of NZ_JBFRDB010000014.1, forward strand.
TTTCTGCGGTCATCACGCCCAGTACGGGGCCGAAGAACTCGGTGAGGTGGAAGTAGGATCCGCGGCGCACACCGTAGCGGACGCCCGGGCTCCAGAGCTTGCCCGTCCCGTCCAGCTTCTTCGGCTCGACGGCCCAGCTTTCGCCTTCGCCGAGGGTGGTCAGGGCGTTGAGGAGCTTGCCGTTGGCGGGTTCGATGATCGGGCCCATCTGGCTGGCGGGGTCCTCGGGGTAGCCGACCTTGAGGGAGGTGACGGCGTCGATCAGCTGGTTGTGGAAGCGCTTGGACTTGGCCACGGATCCCACGAGGATCACCAGCGAGGCCGCGGAGCACTTCTGGCCGGCGTGGCCGAAGGCGGAGTACGCGACGTCCTTGGCGGCGAGGTCCAGGTCCGCGCTCGGCGTGACGATGATGGCGTTYTTGCCGCTGGTTTCGGCCAGCAGCGGCAGGTCCTGGCGGAAGGAGCGGAACAGCTCGGCGGTCTCGTAGCCGCCGGTGAGGATGACGCGGTCCACCGCCGGGTGGGAGATCAGCTGCTGCCCCAGTTCCCGCTCGCCCAGCTGGACCATGGTGAGCACGTCGCGGGGAACGCCGGCCTCCCAGAGCGCCTCGATCATGACCGCGCCGCTGCGGCGGGCCTGCTTGGCGGGCTTGATGACGACGGCGGAGCCGGCGGCAAGGGCCGCGAGGGTGGAGCCGGCCGGGATGGCGACCGGGAAGTTCCACGGCGGGGTCACGACGGTGAGCTTGGCCGGGACGAACGTGGCGCCGTCGACGTCGTCGAGCTTGCGGGCGGACTCGGCGTAGTAGTGCGCGAAGTCGACGGCCTCGCTGACCTCGGGGTCGCCCTGGTCGATGGTCTTGCCGGTCTCGCTGGCCATGACCTCGAGGAGGTCCGCGCGGCGGGCCTCGAGGACGTCGCCGGCGCGGTGCAGGATGGCGGCGCGCTCGGCGCCGGAGAGTGCGCCCCAGGCCTTGCCCTTCTCGACGGCGGTCTCGATGACCGTGTTCAGGGTCGCGGCATCGTTGATGGTGGCGGCGTCGACGGCGGCGTTGCCGAGGGTCGAGGTCGTGACGCGGCCGAGGATGGCGCGGCCCCAGTCGCGGTTGGCCGGCAGCGACGGGTCGGTGTCGGCGGTGTTCTCGAAGGAGTCGTGCGGCATCGGCTCGGCCGGAAGGCTGCGGTTCTGCCGGCGGTTCGGCGGCGGGGCCTCGTCGTCGAGCTTGGCCAGGGAGGCAAGGAAGCGCTGCTTCTCACGCTCGAAGAGCGTTTCGTTCTCGCTGAGTTCGAAGACCGCGGACATGAAGTTGTCCTGGCTGGCGCCTTCCTCGAGCCGGCGGATCAGGTAGGCGATCGCGACGTCGAACTCGGCCGGGTGGACCACCGGGGTGTAGAGCAGCAGGGAGCCGACGTCCTGCTTGACGGCTTCGGCCTGGCCCTGGGCCATGCCGAGCAGCATCTCGAATTCGATGCCGGACTCAACACCGCGCTGCTTGGCCAGGAGCCACGCGAAGGCGATGTCGAAGAGGTTGTGGCCGGCAACGCCGATCCGGATGTTGTTGATGCGGTCCGGGTGCAGCGAGTAGTTGATGACGCGCTTGTAGTTGGTGTCCGAGTCCTGCTTGGTGTTCCAGGTGGCGAGCGGCCAGTCGTGCAGGGACGCCTCGACCTGTTCCATCGGCAGGTTGGCGCCCTTGACCACACGGACCTTGATCGCGGCTCCGCCGCCGGCGCGGCGGGCGGCGGCCCAGTCCTGGAGGCGGATCATGGCGGCGAGCGCGTCCGGGAGGTAGGCCTGCAGCACAATGCCGGCTTCGAGGTCCTTGAACTCGGGCTTGTCCAGGATCCGGGTGAAGACCGCGATGGTCATGTCCAGGTCCTTGTACTCCTCCATGTCCAGGTTGATGAACTTGGCCTTTTTTCCGCCGGCGGCAAAGGATGCGGCGCGGGTGAAGAGCGGGGTGAGCTTCTCGACGACGTGCTCCACGGCCTCGTCAAAGGCCCAGGCCGAGTGCGGGGCCACGGTGGAGGAAACCTTGATGGAGACGTAGTCGACGTCGGGGCGGGACAGGAGCTTGTGGGTTCCCTCGAGGCGGCGCGACGCCTCATGTTCGCCGAGGACGGCCTCGCCGAGGAGGTTGACGTTGAGTTTGATGCCGTCCTTGCGGATCTTGGCGATGGCGGGGCCCAGCTTGGCGTCGGTGGCATCGACGATCAGGTGGCCGACCATTTCGCGGAGCACACGGCGGGCGACCGGGATGACCACCTGCGGCAGGGCCGGGGCCATGGTGCCGCCGAGGCGGACGGCGCTGCGCATGTACCAGGGCAGGAAGGCGGGGACCTTGGGCGCCAGCGCGGCAAGGTTCCGGGCGGCGACCTGCAGGTCCTCGGGGCGGACGACGCCGTCGACGAACCCCACGGTGAAGTCGAGGCCGTTGGGGTCCTTCAGGACGCCGGCGAGCTGTTCGGCGGAGGCGTCGACGGGGACCTTCGCCGCTTCGGTGAGCCAGTGGCGTACCAGCCCGATGGTCTCCTCGGCGAGGGCTGCGGCTTCAAGGACCGGCGAGCCTTCCGAGACGGGTGCGTGGTCGGCGGCGCTGCCAGTGTTCACGTCGGACTCCGTTGAAATGTTGGTCATGGCTGGTACTCGTTCTTTCTCAAAATGTGGACCCTTCTTGATTCAGTATGCGACCCGATTTTCATAAGATAAAGCGATGTTTTCTGAGCAATACTGGTTAGGAAAATCGAAGAGTCCCAGGCCGGGCGCAACACCCTCCGGACACACGAATGCGCTATCATTTTTGGCTTCCAAAGGGCGCGGATGGGAGCCAAAAGTGATAGCGCAACTCGGGTGGTGCGCGGCTATTTGAGGGGGCGGTGCATTTCCACGAACTCCTCGTGCCGCGGGCTGTCCGGGTTCATCAGCGAGTGCTTGCGGCCGTAGCCGAAGTAGATGACCAGGCCGATGACGAGCCAGATGCCGAACCGGGCCCAGGTCTCCCAGTGCAGCTGGAGCATCAGGAAGGCCGATGCCAGCACGCCGAAGGCGGGCACCAGCGGCATCAGGGGAAGCCGGAAGGTGCGCGGGGCCTCGGGCTTCTTGTAGCGGAACACGATGACCGCGGTGCAGACGACGACGAACGCTGCCAGGATGCCGATGTTCGTCAGGTCGGCGACGGCCTTGATCGGGAACACACCGGCGAGCAGCGCGGAGGCGACGCCGGCGATCCAGGTCACGCGCTGCGGCGTGCCGTGGCGGTCCGTCTTGGAGAACCAGCCGGGGAGCAGCCCGTCGCGGCTCATCGAGAACCAGACGCGGGTGACGCCGAGGAGGAAGGTGAGCATTACGGTCAGGATCGACAGCACGGCAAAGACCGAGATGATCGTGGCGATGACCGGCAGTCCCACACTGTTGAAGGCGGACGCGAAGCCGGCCTTGGGGTCGATTGCCGTGTAGTTCTGCATGCCGGTGAGCACCAGGGTTGCGGCGACGTAGAGGAGCATCGCGATGATGAGGGACATGATGATGGCCTTCGGCATGTGCTTCTTGCCGTCCTTCGCCTCTTCCGCGGCGGTGCTCATCGCGTCGTACCCGAACACGGCGAAGAACACGGTGGCAGCTCCCGCCACCACCGGACCGAAGCCGCTCGGCATAAACGGGTTGTAGTTTCCGGTATCGATGTAGAAGATGCCGAGACCGATGATGAACAGGATCAGGATGACCTTGATGGCGACGGCGATCAGCTCGAACCGGCCGAAGGTCTTGGTGCCCCGGGACAGGATCCAGGTCACGAGCAGGCAGACCGCGATCGCCGGAATGTTGACGATGCCGCCGGTGCCTTCATCCGGCGTCGCAGTCATCCAGACGGGCATGTTGACGCCGATGCCGGAGAGGAAAGCGTCGAAGTAGCCGGAAATGCCGATGGCCACGACGGCCACAATCGCAATGTATTCCAGCAGCAGGTCCCAGCCGATGAACCAGCCGATGATTTCGCCGAGCGCCACGTAGCCGTAGGTATAGGCCGACCCCGCCCGAGGGATCATGCCGGCGAATTCCGCGTACGACAATGCGGCCGCCGCGGAGGCGAGTCCCGCGATCAGGAAGGAAAACAGCACCGCCGGGCCGACGCCGGGCTCGGACGAGCTTCCGTGGGCGACGAGGCCCGCCAGGGAAAAGATGCCGACGCCGATGATTCCGCCGACGCCGATGGCTGTCAGTTGCCAGAACCCCAGGCTTTTCATCAAACCGCTGTGAAGGTTCTCTTCCTCAATGTCGTCGATCGGCTTGCGCCGCATGATCGACCTGTCTATGTCTTGTGTAGCCATCAGGGCCTCCCGTGTTTAGGTGTGGCGCCCATCAATCCACCCTGTGATGGGGGTTACTCAACGACAACAGTATGCAACCGGGATTGCATTAGATAAAGTGAATTCTCCTAATCAATAACCATTAGAATTCACAAAGGAATAGCGATGCTGGATGTCCGGCGGTTGCGCCTTCTGCGCGAACTGAAGATCCGGGGCACCCTGGCCGAGGTCGCCGAGGCGCTACAGTACAGCCCCTCCTCGGTCTCGCAGCAGCTGGCCCTCCTGGAAAAGGAGGCCGGCGTCGAACTTCTCCGCAAGACCGGACGCCGCGTCCAGCTCACCCCGCAGGCAGAAGTCCTGGTGGCCCACACCGCCCAGCTCCTGGAAACGCTGGAACAGGCCGAGGCGGATCTGGCAGCCTCCCTGACAACCGTGACGGGTACGGTCCGCATCGCCGTGTTCCAGTCTGCGGCGCTGGCCCTGATGCCGGACGCCCTCACCCGGATGGCGTCCAGCTATCCCGAGGTGCGGATCGAGATGACCCAGCGGGAACCCGAGACGGCACTCCATGAAACGTGGGCGCGGGACTTTGACCTGGTGATTGCCGAGCAGTACCCCGGACACGCGGCTCCCCGGTATGCCGAACTCGACCGCGTCCGGCTCACGAGTGATGCGATCCGCCTCGCCGTTCCGCCGCAGGGACCCGGCCGTCCGGCCATCACATCCCTTACGGATACCGCCGGGATGGCCTGGGTGATGGAGCCGCGCGGGGCGGCGTCGCGGCACTGGGCCGAGCAGGCCTGCCGCAGCGCCGGATTCGAGCCCGACGTCCGCTTTGAGACGGCCGACCTGCAGGCCCAGATCCGGCTGATTGAATCCGGGAACGCCGTTGCCCTCATGCCGGACCTCGTCTGGACCGGGCGGGGCACGACGTCGCAGCTGATCACCCTGCCGGGCGATCCGCACCGGACCATCTTCACCTCGGTACGGCGCTCCAGCGCCACGCGCCCGGCGATCCTGGCCGCCCGGGAGATCCTGGCCGAGACAGCGGCCTCGATCCCGCCCGCCGGACCCTGACCGGCGAGTGTTCGCTGGCTCACAGCGCTCCCGGCGGCCCGGCGCTAGACTGGTCCCGTTATGAATCGCACAATATTCAAGTCCAAGATCCACCGCGCCACGGTCACGCACGCGGACCTCCACTATGTCGGCTCGGTCACCGTGGACCTGGATCTGCTGGAAGCGGCCGACATCCTCCCCGGCGAGCTGGTGTCCATTGTCGACGTCACCAACGGGGCCCGCCTGGAGACGTACACCATCGCCGGCGAGCGCGGTTCAGGGGTGATCGGGATCAACGGTGCCGCTGCGCACCTCATGCACGAGAACGACATCATCATCCTGATCACCTATGCCCAGATGACCACGGATGAGGCCAAGGCCTACAGCCCCAAGGTGGTCCATGTGGACAAGGACAACAAGATTGTCCAGATCGGCAACGACCCCGCGGAAGGCCACACGCCCGGGATCATGCGCCCGCCGTTTGCGCTGAACAACGCCACGCTGAACTGACGGCCCCGAACGCTGCCCGGCGCCTTGCACCGTAACAGGCGCCCGGTACTAATAAAGCTGATTACTCTGGAAGGGTGACCGCCACCCTTTCCCTGCCCAGCACGCCGCGGACCGTCGCGTGCTAGGCGTCCTCGCCGGATTCTTCGTGGTCTGGTGCATCATCTTGGTGGGCATGTTCGTCGGCCGGCGCGGGATCCTGGGCGAGAACGCCCGCTCCGTACTCAGCGCGCTGACGTTCTTCGTCGCCAGTCCGGCCCTGCTGTTCGACACCCTCAGCAAGGCCAACGTCCACAACATCTTCGCCGCCCCGCTCCTCGTGGCGGCGGTCGGCGCCTTCGCGACGGCGGGGCTCTTCTTCATCATCGTCCGCTTCCTGCTCAAACGCTCCCTGGCGGAATCCCTGATGTCGTCCATGAGCGCTTCACTGGCCAACTCCGCCAACCTCGGCATCCCCATCGCGGTCTACGTCCTGGGCGACGCCAGCTACGTGGCGCCGCTGCTGATCTTCCAGCTGGCGTTTTTCACTCCCCTGTTCCTGATGGCCTTGGACGCCACCACGAGCACCCACCGGACCACCCCGCTGAGCTTCCTGCTGATGATCCTGCGGAATCCCGTGATCGTGGGCACCGGGCTGGGCCTGGTGGTGGCCGCAACCGGGTGGCAGGTGCCACCGCTGGTGATGGAGCCGATCCACCTGATCGGCGGGGCCGCCATCCCTGCCATGCTGCTGGCCTTCGGCATGAGCCTGAACGGCTCCCGCCCGCTGCCGGCCTCGGCCGGCCGCCGGATCGACACCCTCCTGGCCTGCGGCTTCAAGCTCGTGGTCCACCCGCTTCTGGCTTACCTCTTCGCGCGTTTCGCCCTGCACCTGGAGGACCAGGCACTTTTCGCGGTCGTGGTCACCTCAGCCCTGCCCACCGCGCAGAACGTTTTTGTCATCGCAACCCGCTACCGGGCCGGCCTGGCCGTGGCCAAGGACACCGTGCTGATCACGACGGTGGTGGCCGTGCCTGCCATGATCGTTGTGGCCCTGCTCCTCACCTGACGCCTGCCATGCCTGCCTGCCATGCCCGCCCGCCTTCCCGCACCAACACCATCCGGAGGACCCATTGACCACCCACCTTGACACCGTCGTGATCGGGGGCGGCGCCATGGGCTCGGCAGCTGCCTGGGCCCTGGCCAGCCGCGGCCGGGACGTGACCCTGTTGGAGCAGTTCTCCCCGGGGCACCGCAACGGCGCCTCGCACGGCGCCACACGGAACCTCAATCCCGGCTACGCCGATCCGGACTACGTCGCGATGCTGGCCGAAGCGGTCCGATTGTGGGACGAACTCGAGGCCGACGGCGGCGAGCGCCTGCTGGCGCGCACCGGCGTCGTGAACCACGGGACCGATCCGCGGCTGGGCGACGTGCGGGACGCCCTCCACGCCGCGGGCCTGCGGGCCGAGTTCCTGGGCGCCGCGGAAGCGGCCGAACGCTGGCGCGGCATCCGGTTCGACCAGGAGGCGCTGTACATGCCCGACGGCGGGCAGCTGAATCCCGACGCGGCCCTGCCGGTGCTGCAGCGCCTCGCCGCGGTCCGCGGGGCCGACGTCCGGCACCAGGTCAAGGTGCTGGAGCTCGCTGTGGAGGACGACGGCGTCCGGCTGACGGTCGACGCCGACGGCCGGACCGAGGTGCTGGCCGCCCGGCAGGCCGTCGTCACCGCCGGCGCCTGGACCTCGAAGCTGCTCGGCGGGCTGGCGTCCCTTCCCCGGCTCACCGTGACGCAGGAACAGCCGGCACACTTCGCCGTCACCGACGAGGGCGCGGTCTGGCCCGGGTTCAACCATGCCCCTGGCCACGGCGCGGAGTTCGCGGACTGGTACTCGCCGGTCTACGGGATGCAGACGCCCGGCGAGGGAATCAAGGCAGGCTGGCACGGCGTGGGACCGGTCGTGGACCCGGACCGGAGGTCGTTCACGCCGGAGCCGACCCAAATGGCGGCGCTGCAACGCTACGCCCGGACATGGCTCCCCGGAGTGGACGCCGACTCCCTGACGGATGTCAGCTGCACGTACACCACCACCGTGGACGAGAACTTCATCCTCGACCGCATCGGGCCGCTCGTGATCGGCGCGGGCTTCTCCGGCCACGGGTTCAAATTCACTCCCGTCGTCGGGCGGATCCTCGCCGACCTCGCGACCGGCGAAGGCACGGCGCCGGCAATCTTCTCGGCGTCCCGCCTGGGCGTCCGCTGATCCCCGGCCTGTACCGAAGCAACGCGGGGTCAGACCGCGTCGGACAAAACACGCGGCACGGCTGGACCCCTGACCGCTGGATCCCTGTCGACCAGGTCTCTGACGGCCAGATCCGGCGCCGTCGACTGGATCGCGGCCGGGCTGGCCGGGCTGCTGCTGGTTTCCGCCACGGCCTGCGCCAGCCCAGGGACGGCACCGGCCGCCGCCCCGACCGCCGTCGAAAGCTCCGTGGCCGCCGTCGAGACCTCCGCCCCGGCCGTGGAGGGCGCCCCGCTGGACCCCGAGACTCCCGCCGCAGCCGAGGGCTCCAGCGCGCCCCACCAGCAGCCGGCGTTCGCCAGCAAGGCCCTAGAGGTGCTGGCCACGATCCCGGTCAAGGGCCGCGCACCCAAGACGGGCTACTCGCGCGACCAGTTCGGCCAGGCCTGGGCCGACGTGGACCGCAACGGCTGCGACACCCGCAACGACATGCTCCGCCGGGACCTGAGCAACCTCGCCCTCAAGCCCGGCACCCGGGACTGCGTTGTCCTCTCCGGCGTCCTGGCCGACCCCTACACGGCTACCCTGATCAACTTCCTCCGCGGGGGCAGCACAAGCGCTGCCGTGCAGATCGACCATGTCGTAGCCCTCAGCGACGCCTGGCAGAAGGGCGCCCAGCAGCTCACCGCGGCCCAGCGGCTCTCCTTCGCCAACGATCCGCTGAACCTGCTCGCGGTGGACGGGCCCGCCAACCAGCAAAATAGCGACGGCGACGCCGCCACCTGGCTGCCGCCGAACAAGTCCTTCCGCTGCGACTACGTGGCCCGCCAGATCTCGGTCAAGTCCAGCTACGGGTTGTGGGTCACCCGGGCCGAACACGATGCAATGGCGCGCGTGCTCGGGGACTGCCCGGACACGGCCGCCCCCACCAGCCAGGTTGCGCCCGCTCCCCCGGCGCAACCCCAGCAGGCAGAACCCCGGCCGGCACCCCCGGCCAACGACGCGCCCGCCCCGGCCGCCCCGGTCCCCGCAGCCCCGGCTCCCGCGGAGGTCTACTACGCGAACTGCGCCGCCGCCCGGGCTGCCGGCGCCGCGCCGCTGCGGGCCGGCCAGCCGGGCTACCGCGAGAAGATGGACGGCGACCGCGACGGCGTCGCCTGCGAATAGCGGGCCGCCAAAAGCAGGGTATGCAGCGCCCCTAGTCCTTCGGCAGCGCGTCGAGCAGCCGGGCGCAGCGGATGAAGCCCAGGTGCGAGTACGCCTGCGGGTGGTTCCCCAGGTGCGTTTCCGTGCCCGGGTCGTACTCCTCCGGCAGCAGACCGGTGGGGCCGAACAGGTTGACCAGCTGGTCGAACAGGTCCCAGGCCTCCTCGATCCGGCCCACCGCGACATAGGCCTCGATCAACCACGTCGTGCAGATGTGGAAGCCGCCCTCCAGGCCCGGCAGCCCGTCGTCGTACCGGTACCGGAACACGGTTGGCCCCACGCGCAGTTCCCGCTCCACCGCCGTAACGGTGTCCAGGAAGCGCTGGTCCGCAACGTCCAGCAGCCCGGAGAGCCCGATGTGCAGCACCGCGGCGTCCAGGTCCGGGCTGTCGTAGGCCACGGTGTAGGACTCCGAGCTCTCGTCCCAGCCCTCGCGCAGGACTTCCTCCCGGATGGTCGCGGCCGTCGGTTCCCACTCGGGGAGCGGCTCCCGGCCGTGCCGGGCGGCGGTGCGCAGGGCCCGGTCCAGCGCCACCCAGCACATCACTTTCGTGTAAATGTGGTGCCGCGGCGCCCGCCGTGCCTCCCAGATCCCGTGGTCGGCCTCGTGCCAGCGGGCCAGCACGGCGGAGGCCATCTGGACCATCAGCTCCCAGTGGGCGTCGGCCAGTGTGCCCTGCCGGGCGCTCAGGGCATCGATCAGTTCGGCGATCGGACCGAAGACGTCCAGCTGCACCTGGTGGTCCGCGGCGTTGCCGATCCGCACCGGCCGGGAGCCCGCGTAGCCGGGCAGGCTTTCGATGATGGCTTCGGTGGACAGCGGCGCACCGGTGACGGAATACAGCGGGTGCAGCCACTCCGGTCCGGGGGCGTGGGCCAGGATCCGGCCCAGCCAGGCCAGGAATCCTTCCGCCTCCGCGGTGGAGCCGAGGTCCACCAGCGCGTTGACCGTCATGGAGCCGTCCCGCAGCCAGCAGTACCGGTAGTCCCAGTTCCGGGTGCCGCCGATCCCCTCCGGTAGCGAGGTGGTGGGCGCGGCCAGCACAGCGCCGGTGGGCTCATGGACGAGGGCGCGGAGCACCAGGGCCGACCGGCGGACCAGGGAGGGTTTCACGGCGGGCAGCTGCAGTGCCTGCACCCAGCGCCGGGAATGATGCGCGACGGCGGCGCGGCGCGAGTCCTCCTCCGGCGGTTCAGCCCGCTGGGGTTCCGTGTCGCCGCAGCGCAGGTTCAGCACCACCGGGCCGTGCCGCAGCTCGACGTCGGCCGTGGCGGTGGCATGGCGGCCGTCCGAAGTGATCGTGAAGCCGACGCCGGGCGCCAGCAGGATGATCGGGTCCGCGGTCCCGACAACGTGCAGCTCCGGGCCGCGGGCTTCCATGCTGAACGGGGCGTTGGCGTAGTCAGGGCGCGGCGCAAAGACAATCCGCGCCGTACCGGTGCCGGAGAGGACCCGGACCAGGCTGGTGATTCCGTCCGGCGCCGGTTCCAGGTAGTCCGTGACGGTGACGTCGGCCCAGCGGGTTTCCACGATCATGGTGCTGTCCACGTAGCGCTGGCCCAGGACCTGCGAGGCCTTTACCGGTTCCACCGAGAAATGGCCCGCCGCGTCGCCGCCGAGGAGGTGGGCAAAAAGGGATCCCGAGTCCGGCAGGGGGTGGCTCATCCAGCAGATCCTGGCGTCCGGGGTGATGAGGGCGGTGGAGGAGCCGTTGCCGATCATCGAGTGCCGCTCCAGGCCGACGGCGTCCTCCCCGAAGAGCCAGGCCCGCCGGAGTTCAAAGAGGATGCCCAAGACCCGGGCGAAGGACTCCGGATCCCGCAGCCGGTGCGCCGCGACCGTCTGCCCCGCGCCGACGCGCAGGCCCAGGTCCGGGCCGCGCAGCGTGGCCATGGCGGCCTCGTCGCTGGCGGCATCCCCGGCGTAGAGGGCGGCGCTGACCCCGAGCATGGACCGCAGGTGCTCCATGGCGGCGGCCTTGGACGGTTCCACTACGGACAGGTCCAGGACGGAGCCGTCGACAATGAAGTTCAGCCCGTGCGCCCGGGCGATTTCCTCCGCCTGCCGGGTGGCCAGCGCGACGACGTCGGGAGCCGCCGGGCGGGTGTGCACGGACACGGCGACGGGCTTGCGCTCGATGGTGATGCCGCGGTAGGCGCCCACGGTTTCAGCGAGGGCCTGGCTGGCCTGCTGCAGCACGGATTCGGTGGCCAGGGACAGCCCGTGGGCGAAGCCCATGTCGAACTCGGCGCCGTGCGAACCGACGAGGTGCACCTCGGCGGGGAGCCGTGAGACGGCGGCCAGGTCACGCAGGGAACGCCCGGAGATGACGGCTGCGTGGGTGTTCGGGAGGGCGGCCAGCGCGCGGAGTGCAATCGCCGCACCGCCCAGCGGCAGGGTCTCGGTGGAGATTCCTTCTGCTTCGCACAGGGTCCCGCCGTAGTTGCAGGCCACGAGCAGCCCCGGGGTGCGGGCCAGGATCTTGAGTTCGGCCAGCAGCTGGGGCGTCAGCCCGTCGTCGGCGGCGTTGGTCTGCACAAAGGCGCGGAGCAGTCCCAGCGGCAGTGATTTCGTCAGGAGGGCAGAGTCGGCCAGGGACTGGTTGAGCGGAGTGGGCATGCGCGGAGTCCTTCGAGTCGTCCCCAATGCCTGCATGAGACCGTCCCCGCGGGACGTACTTCCAGTATCCTCCCGGCTCGATTTCCCATGGGTGTCCCGGCGGTTGCGGGTGTGTAACATCCGCTCCCGCCAGCCCGCGTCACGCAGGGCAGGTTTTCGGCGGCCAAGAAGCCGTCCCGCCGCGCCAATCAGCGGCAGGACGGCGTCGAACCCCGCAATAGCCTGCCGTGCGCGACGGGGCCGGACGGCACAACCGGACGGCAGAACCCGTCTGCGGCGCGGGCGCCGGCCCCTAAGGCTAGACCCGGACCAGTCCGGCGACGTCGGCGAGGAGCTGCACCGAGCGCAGCCGGGCCTCGGTGCCGGTGCTCTGGTGCGCGACGATCAGCTCGTCGGCGTCGGCGTGGGCGGTGAATTCGTCGAGGTATTCCAGCACGGCGTCCGGGGTGCCGACGGCGGAATACTTCATCATCTGGGCCACGTGCTGGCCCTGCGGCGAGTCCAGGATCATGTCCGCCTCGTCGTCGCTGAACTCGCGGCCGTTGCCGAAGAACAGGGAAACGCGGGCGCGTTTGGTGGCCCGGAACATCTCCTGCGCCTCGGCCGCGGAGTCCGCGGCGATTACGTTGACGCCGGCGATCACGTGCGGGGCGTCCAGCTGCGCGGAGGGCTGGAAGTCGCGGCGGTAGATGGCGACGGCGTCCTGCAGCGCGTTGGGCGCGAAGTGCGAGGCGAAGGCGTAGGGCAGGCCCAGCTGCGCGGCAAGCCTGGCGCCGAACAGCGAGGATCCCAGGATGTACAGCGGCACATTGGTGCCCTTGCCCGGGGTGGCCTCCACGCCCTGGATCCGGGTGGGGCCGGTCAGGTAGCCCTGGAGTTCCAGCACGTCCTGCGGGAAGCTGTCTGAGGACATCGGGTCGCGGCGCAGGGCCCGCAGCGTGTTCTGGTCGCTGCCGGGCGCGCGGCCCAGGCCCAGGTCGATGCGTCCCGGGTGCAGGGTTTCGAGGGTGCCGAACTGCTCGGCGATGGTCAGCGGGGAATGGTTTGGCAGCATCACGCCGCCGGCGCCGAGGCGGATACTCTCCGTCTGCGCGGCGACGTGGGCGATCAGCACACTGGTGGCCGAGGAGGCGATGGCCGACATGTTGTGGTGCTCGGCGTACCAGACCCGCCGGTACCCCAGCTTCTCGGCAAGCTGCGCCATCGCGACGCTTCCCGCGAGGCTCTCTGCCGCCGTCTGGCCCTTGCCGATGGTTGCCAGGTCAAGGATGGAAAGCGGAACAGTCACGGAAAAGCCGGCCTTTCGTAGCGGGGAAGTCTCAGGTGCCGCGCCGGATCACGGCACGCTCACACTGGCGACAACGACGCCGGGTCCCGGGATATTTCTGCCCCGGCTGTGGCGCTCCCCATGCAGCCGGCGGCTTAGGGGCACGAATAGTTGTAGTCCAGCCCGCCGGAAATGTACTGGGTCAGGGCAACGCGGCTGCCGGGGGTGAGCGCCGGCAGCGAGCAGTTGGCTTTGGCCCCTGCCAGGGACCGCGCACCGGCAAGCCAGCTCGGCAGGCCGGCGAGCGGGCTGCCTGCCGGAACCGTGCCGGCAATCTGGTTCCACTGGTACCCCGTGGAATATAGCCCGACGTTCGCGTTGATGCTCTTGAAGTACGCGGCCATGCCTTCGAGGTCGGCGACGTTGGAGGCCTTGTCCGGCTGCCAGCTGTTTTCGGTCTCCACGTCCAGCCACCACAGGTACTTTTCCGGATTGTCGACGCCGCGGATGGTGGCGTCGTCGTAGGCCTTGGCATAGCCGTACACGTAGGAGCAGGCCCGGAAATCGCCCTGGCCGCTGCCGCAGACACCGTACGGGTTGGCAACGTCCGCACCCCCATAGTGATTGGAGCTCGGCCACCATGAGCCCTGGAGGCCCGGGTTGGCCGTATTGACGTAGAGCGCCACCCTAGGCTGGGCCGACAGGGCCGGGGAGGGGGCGGCGTTCGCCCAGGAGAGCTGGGCCGGCAGGCACGGGTTGGTGGTGTTGGCGAGGCCGTTGTTCACGCCGACGATCGCGAAAGCCGGCTGTTTGGGGAGGGTCTTGCCGCATTGGGGCCAGGAAACGTCGATGCCGACCGGATCGGTATTTCGGGGCGGGGCCGCACTGGCCGTTCCCCCGCCCAGCAGGACAAGGCCAAGCGTGATGGCGGCGGAAACCAGCTTCGTCAATACCCGGGTAGCCATGCCCCAGCTTACGACCGGCCCCTGCCCCGGGCCGGGAAACCCGCCGTGCGCGTCGGCCGTTGGAATACCCGGCAGGCTGAGGGAGTTGCCGTCCCTAAGTCCCTTCACTTTCCAACGCCGGCCTGCTGGCCGGCAGAACAGGAGCCTGACATGGCAAACATTCTGATGGTCGTATCCGCCGCCGATTCCCTCACCATGCGGGACGGCAGCAAACACCCCACCGGCTACTGGGCCGAGGAACTGGTGGTTTCACACCAGACCCTCCGCAGCGCCGGGCACACCGTCCACATCGCCACGCCCGGCGGTGCCAAGCCCACAGTGGACGAGGTGAGCCTTGCCGCCGGGTCCGCCGGCGGCCAGGACCGCGCCGACAGTTTCCGCAAGTACCTCGCCGGGATCGACGCCGAGCTGTCCGCGCCGCTGGCGCTGGCCGACGTCGACCCCTCCGGCTACGACGCGATCGTCCTGCCCGGCGGCCACGGCCCCATGGCCGATCTCTACCAGGACGCGGACCTCGGCAAAATCCTGGTGGCGGCCAACACGGCGGGCACCATCATCGCGCCGTTCTGCCACGGCCCGGCCGGCCTGCTGAGCGCCACCGACGACGCCGGCACGTTCGCCTTCGCGGGACGCAGCCTGACCGTATTCACGAACGAGGAGGAACTGGGCGGCGGCACCGGGCCCAACACGCCGTGGTTCGTGGAGGACGTGCTCCGGGACAAAGGCGCCGTCGTCGAGACCGCCGCCGTCTGGAGCTCCCATGTGGTGCGCGACGGCAATCTGATCAGCGGCCAGAACCCGCAGTCCAGCGAGGACGTGGCGCAGGCAGTCCTCAAGGCCCTGGCCGGGTAGCGCCCCCGGAAACAACTCCGGCCGAAGCCGGGTCCGGGCTGCCGGACCCGGCTAAGCTGTCCGCATGGCCATCAAATCCACTGCAGATAAAGTCGCCACCATCCAGAAGGGGTACACCCTCGAGGGCCCCACAATTGAGCTCGGCGCCGCGATCATCGACGGCGAAGTCCACAAGGACGCCCCCGTCCGGCTGCCGCTGTCCATGATGAACCGCCACGGGCTGGTGGCCGGGGCAACCGGCACGGGCAAGACCGTCACGCTGCACATGATGGCCGAACAGCTCTCCACCGCCGGGGTCCCGGTGTTCCTGGCGGATATCAAGGGCGATCTGTCCGGGCTGGCCACGGCCGCCGCGGGCAGCGAAAAACTGCTGGCCCGCACGGCAGGGATCGGCCAGCCCTGGTCCGGCAAGACGTTCCCGGTGGAATTCCTGGCCCTGGGCGGTGACGGCAACGGGATCCCGGTGCGCGCCACCATCACGTCCTTCGGGCCCATCCTGCTCTCCCGCATCATGGAGCTCAACGACACGCAGGAATCGAGCCTGCAGCTGGTCTTTCACTTCGCGGACAAGAACAACCTCGAACTGATCGACCTGAAAGACCTGCGCGCCGTCATCCAGTTCCTCACCTCCGCCGAAGGCAAGGACGAGCTCGAGGAACTCGGCGGGCTGTCGAAGGCGACGGCCGGCGTGATCCTCCGTGAACTCATCACGCTCGAGGCGCAGGGCATGGAGAAGTTCTTCGGCGAACCCGAGTTCGACACCGCCGAACTGATGCGCACGGCCCCCGACGGACGCGGCGTCATCACCTGCCTGGAACTGCCCACCCTGCAGACCAAGCCGATGCTGTTCTCCACCTTCCTGATGTGGCTGCTGGCCGACCTGTTCGAGGACCTGCCCGAGGCCGGCGACCTGGACAAGCCGAAGCTGGTGTTCTTCCTGGACGAGGCCCACCTGCTGTTCAACGGCGCCTCTAAGGCGTTCCTGGACGCCATCACCACCACCGTTCGCCTGATCCGGTCCAAGGGCGTCGGCATCTTCTTCGTCACCCAGACCCCCAAGGATGTCCCCGCGGAGGTTTTGGGGCAGCTCGCCAACCGGGTGCAGCACGCCCTCCGGGCCTACACGCCGGAGGACGCCAAGGCGCTCAAAGCCACCGTCTCCACGTTCCCGATGAGCGACTACGACCTGGAGGAAACGCTCACCTCGGCCGGTATCGGCGAGGCGGTGATCACCGTCATGAACGAAAAGGGCGCCCCGACGCCGGTGGCGCTCACCCGCCTGCGCGCGCCAGAATCCGTCATGGGGCCCAGCGCCGACGCCCTGATCTCGAGCACCGTGGCCGGCTCGGCGCTGCTGCCCAAGTACGGCACCGCCGTCGATAACGTCTCCGCGTACGAGAAGATCTCCGGGAAGGCAGCGGCGGACAGCGGCGCGGTGGAGTCTCCGGCTCCCGGCGCCGGCCCGTCCGGCGTCCGTACGTCCGGTGTCGACGCCGAGGCGCGGCGGATCGAGGAGGACATACTGGGCCGTCCCAGCAGCCGGCCCGCTCCCGCTCCTCAAGAAACCCGCCAGGAACCTCAGCGCCAGGCACCCCGCCAGCCGCAGCGGCAGCCCGCGGACGACGGCGGCACGGCTGGGGACCTGGCCGGTGCTCTGGGCGGCGGGCTCAAGAGCATGGCCCGCTCGCTGGGGACCCAGCTCGGCCGGGAACTGCTCCGCGGAGTCTTCGGCACGGCCCCCAAGCGCCGCCGCTGAAGCGCGGCCGCTGAGCGGACCTTGTCACATGGTGCCCTTGTGACAAGGGGATTCCTGTGGGGTGCAGGTAACGTAAGGTAAGTGCAAATGAGTCAGGCGTTGGTCAGGACCGCAGCCGGGTGGCTGCTGGGCCTGATGCTTGCCGTGGCCGCGGGCGTCGTCGCGATCAATGTCGTGAACAACTCCATTGCGAGCCCGCAGCAGCCTGTCCGCGAATATTTCGACGCCTTGCAGAAGGGCGAGGGCGAGAAAGCCCTCGGCTTGTTGCACGCCACCGTGCCCCAAAGCAGCGCGGCCATGCTGGACGGGACGGCACTGCAGACCGCCGCCGCGCGGATCAGCGGTGTGAAGTACGGCGACGCGGAGGACCGCGGTGGCAACCGGGTCATGGTCCCGGTTGAATACACGATTGACGGCAGCGCACTGCGGACGGAGTTCCTGCTGGAAAAGTCCGGCACGGAATGGCTGTTCTTCCACCGGTGGGCCATTGTCCCCGCCGCCCTTCCGGTCCTGGACGTCACTGTGGTCAACGAAAATGAGGCCACACTCAACGGGGTCCCGGTGAACATGCCCAACGGCCGCAACTCCTTCGCCGTCTTCTACCCGGGCGAGTATGAGGCGTCACTGGCCGGTGAGTACTTCTCCGCCCCGTCCACCAAGGCCACGCTGTCCGGCCGGGAGGTCCCCGCGGCCCCGCTGAACCTGATGACCGAGGCCACCGACGGGCTAAAGGACGCCGTGGGCAGCAAGGTGAAGGAGTTCCTGGACACCTGCGCCGACGCCGCCGACAAGGAGCAAAGGCTCCAGCCGGACTGCCCGTTCTACCACACCACCAACAACCGGGTCATGGATGGCACCATTGACTGGAGCATCACGGAGTATCCCACGGTCAGCATCGAGCCCTTCGGCGGACGCTGGGTGATGGCGCCGCTGAACGGCAAAGCGCAGATCAAGGCCAAGCAGGAGGATCTGTTCACCGGCGCCGTGACGCAACTCAACGCAGTCCACGATTTCAGCTTTACCGCCCGTCTGGACATCGACGCCGACACTGTCAAGGTGACCCCGCTCCTGAGCTACTAGACCTGGCTGCGGCACTGGCCCGGTTTTGGGTGCGCCGCCGGCATTTTATCGCCACGTCCCGGTCTCAAACGCCTCAATTCCGGGCCGGTTCGGCTGCGGCCACCGCAAGGAGCCCCGCGCCAAGACCTCCCGCACCTGCGCCAGGACAGTCTCCGGCGCAAATACGACGTCATCGTAGAAGAAGCGCAGCACGGGAAGGCCCTGGACCACGGCCGAATTGTCCCGTCGGCGGTCCTTCTTGAACTGCCGTGGTTCCAGATGGAAGGCCAAGCCGTCGATTTCCACGATCAGGAAGCCTTCAAGCAGGAAGTCCACTCTCCCGATACCGTCGATCCACACTTGGGTTTCGGTGGAGATGCCAGCCTCCCTGAAAAGGACCCGGGCCAGCGTCTCCAGAAGGGAATCCGCACCACGCTCAACCTTTGCAACCACGTCCCGGGCCTTTCCGCAGCGGTTGCCCACGAGGTGCCGGAGCAGGAACGTCAGATCGATGTCTCCCTGGTTGTAGGCGCTCTCGACCATCACCAGGGACTCCAGAGGCGGTAGGCAGAGCAGGGCGTGCAGGAGGACATCCGGCAGGGCCGCCACAGCTCCGTGGCCTTGTGGCTGGGTCAGGGGCGTGCGGTGGCTGACGCAGGAATGGGTCCGTCTGCCGTTGCTGTGCCAATAGTGCGGCTGAGTTGCCAGGCGCAATATCCACAGCTGGAAGCGTGGCGCCGCCGACGCACATGTGAGCAGCGCCCGGGACTTCTTGGCGGCCACCAACTCGGGGTCCGCACCAGGAAGAGCCAGCAGCCCGCGCTCCAGCCGAACAACGGCACCGCTTCGGACAGCGCTCCTGATAGCCGATTCACCGGCCCCTTTTTCCAAGACAACCCGGGTTAGCGCCACTCCGCCCACGGAACTAAGTATCTGCACGGGATCCATGTCCCCAAATGTGCTGGAACCCGGGCAGGCTCAAAAGATGGATCGAGCAGTATGTGGACAATCATCCCCTGCCGGGCTGGCCCATCAATGGCAGTCCTCGGCCTGAGCCGATACCGGGGCGCCACGGAACAGCAGCCAGAACCGGGCCACCCCGGTCGGAGGTCAGTCCATTCCGCGCAGGTCCAGCACCAGCTCAGTGTCGCCGTCGGCCTGCAGCAGAACCGGGATGCCCCAGTCCTGCTGGTACAGGTGGCAGGCGGCGTGGTCCGGGATCTCGCCGTCGGCGTCTTCCGGGCCATCGCAGGCCGCCGCGCGGGCGGTGATATGCAGGACGCCTTCGGGAACGTCGGAGGAAAGCTCCAGGGTGCGGAGCAGGCCCACCGAGGTCCCGCCGCCGGACACCAGCAGTTCCGGCGGGGTGGAGGAGATTTTCAGCTGGGTCGGGTCGCCCCAGCGGTCGTCCAGCTTCTGGCCGGTCGGCGCGGTGAAGCGGACGGCCAGCTCCAGCAGCCCGGGGGCCACGGGGCTCTTGGGCCGGTGGGTCTGGGCCGCACCCTCGTCCACCTGCTGCGCTTCCTTGGGGATTGGCACGTAGACCAGCTGGTGCTTGTTCGCCTCGACCACCACCAGGAGCGGCTCCGCGCCGGCCACCTGGGTGTGGTCCACGATCACGTCGGAGGGCTCGGACAGGCCGCGCGCCAGAGTGGAGACCGTGCCGGAGGACGGGTCGTAGCGGCGGACTGCACCGTTGTACGTGTCCGCGATCGCCACCGAGCCGTCCGGGAGCACCGTCACCCCCAGGGGGTGCTGCAGCCGCGCCTCGGCAGCGGGCCCGTCGCGGAAGCCGAAGTCGAACAGGCCCTTGCCGACGGCCGATTCGACGGTGACCGAACCGCCGTCGGCGATCACGAGCTTGCGCAGGGCGGAGGTCTCGGAGTCCGCCACCCAGATGTTGCCGTCGGCGTCCTCGGCGAGGCCGGAGGACTGGGCGAACCAGGCTTCCTCGGCCGGGCCGTCGAGCAGGCCTTCGAGGCCGTTGCCGGCGATGATGGACACGGCGCCGGAGCGCGGGTCGAAGCTGAAGATCTGGTGCACGCCGGCCATCGCCACCACGACCGCGTTCAGCTTGGTGGACCAGACAACGTCCCAGGGCGAGCTGAGGGAAACGCGCAGCGGGTCCGCCTCCAGGCGGGCGCCATACGCGGCGCCTTCCTCGTCCACCCGGGCCGGTCCCGTCTCGAGGAGCCGCTGCACGCCGTTGCCGGCCAGGGTACTGACGGTCCCGTCAGCCAGGGACAGCCCGCGCAGGCGGTGGTTCACGGAGTCGGCAATCACGACGTCGTAGCCGGTCTCGGCGGCGACGTCGTCCGGGAGCAGCACCAGGCCCTGGGGTTCGTTGAAGCGGGCTGTGGCCGCGTTGCCGTCGGCATGGCCCTTGTCACCGGAGCCGTAGGTGGCCAGCACTGTCTGGAAGTCGGTGGAGAGCTCCACGAGGCGGTGGTGCCCGGTGTCGGTGACCAGCCAGGAACCGGCTTCCGAGGCGCTTCCGACGCCGCGGCCGTCGGGGAGGAACAGTGCCTTGCCGGGGAACCGCAGGGTGCCCGACGTCGGCTCCGGCGCCACATACGGCCCGTCGCCGCGGTGCAGGGTGCCTTTGGCCTCGTGTTCGGCGATCAGTTCCGGGATGAGGACGGCGAGGCCGTCGGCGTGGCCCTCGCCGGAGAGGTGCGCCACGATGTAGCCCTCGGGGTCGATGACCACCAGCGTGGGCCAGGCGCGCGCGGTGTAGGCCTTCCAGGTGTCCAGCTCGGGATCGTCCAGGACCGGGTGGCGGATCTCGTAACGCTCGACGGCGGCGGCCAGCGCCACCGGGTCCGCCTCGTGCTCGAACTTGGGAGAGTGCACGCCGACCGTGACAAGGACGGCGGAGTACTGCTGCTCGAGCGGGCGGAGTTCGTCCAGCACGTGCAGGCAGTTGATGCAGCAGAACGTCCAGAAGTCCAGCAGCACGATCTTGCCGCGCAGGGATTCCAGGTCCAGCGACTTGCCGCCGGTGTTGAGCCAGTTGCGGCCCACCAGCTCGGAGGCCCGGACCCGGAGGTGGGTGCGTACGGTTTCGGTCATGAGCGTCCTTCCAGCTTGGAGTTGCGTTCGGCCAGCCGGGCATCGCGCTCGGCCAGCTTGGCAAACATATCGTTGTAAGCGGTGAGATCGGCGTCGTTATTCCTGTCCGCCGCCCGGTCGGTGCGTTTGGATTCGCGCGCATCGGAGCGGGACCACTGGACGGCGACGCCGATCGCCACCAGCAGCGTGGGCACTTCGCCGATGCCCCAGGCCACCGCGCCGCCCAGCTGCTGGTCCAGCAGGGCCGATTCGCCCCAGGTCCGGCCGAGGTTGCCGAAGTAGTCCGCGGCCAGCAGCCCGGTGCCGCCCATGATCGCGACGCCGAAGAAGGCGTGGAAGCCCATCGTGGCCAGCAGGAGCAGCAGCCTCATGGGGTACGGCGCGCGCCGGGGCAGCGGGTCGGTGCCGATCATGGTCAGCACGAAGATGTAGCCGGTCAGGGCGAAGTGCAGGTTCATCAGCTCGTGGCCCACGTGGTCCCGCATGGCATATCCGAACGCGTCGGAGTAGTAGAACAGCACGATCGAGCCGGCGAAGTTGGCGGCGGCGAACAGCGGGTGCGTCACGAGCTGGGAGAACTTCGAGTGGATGAAGATCAGCAGCCATTCGCGTGGGCCGCGGGAACTGTCCCGCCGCGGCGTGAGCGCGCGCAGGGCCAGGGTCACGGGGGCGCCGAGGACGAGGAAGATGGGGGCCACCATGGTCAGTGCCATGTGGTCCACCATGTGCGCCGAGAACAGCACCCGGCCGTAGACCGCCGGCGGACCGGATGTCACGTACGTGAGGACGCCGAGCCCGATCACCCAGTTGACGGCCCGGAACCAGGACCAGGAGTCCCCGCGCCGGAGCACCTTCCGCATGCCGAGGATGTAGGCCACCAGGCCAAAGACGGCGACGGCGACCCAGAGCCAGTCGGGCCGCCATTCGGTCAGCCAGCGCTCGGGGGTAAGTTCGGGCGGCAGGTCGTAGCCGGAGACGATGAAGGCCGGGGTGGCGTTGGGGGCAAGCGCCTCACCCTGCGGCGGCGCAGAGCGGCCGAGCGCGACGGCGATACCCGACGTCGCGCCCATCACGAGCAGTTCGACGGCGATGAGCTGCCAAAGCACGCGGCGGGCGGACAGCCCGCCGGTTTTGCTGCCCAGCTGCGGAATGACCCAGCGCCGGTGCATCAGGCCGATGCCGCCAAGGACGAGGGTAGCCGCCGTCTTCGCCAGGATCAGCTGCCCGTAGGCCGAGCCGAAGAGGTCGTTCCAGGACGTAAGGCGGATGCTTGAATTGATCACGCCGGAGGCGAAGACGAGGATGAAGGCGAACCCGGCCAGGGCGGAGAAGCGGCGCAGCGTCGGATCGGTGATGTCCGGGCGGCCGCCAGTCTTCGTGCCGGACGCAGAGGCTCCCAGCAGACCGGAGAGCAGCGCGAGCATGATGATGCCGCCGACCCAGGCCGATACGCCCACCAGGTGCAGGCCGAGGGAGTTGATGGCGCCTTCGTGGTCGGCTGCGCTGGCGGAGTGCCCGATCAGCGCTGAGGGGACCAGCCCGATGAGTGCGAGCACCAGGGTGGCGGCGAGGCCGCCTAGGGAGCGGACGCCGAAGAGGGCCGTGGTGACGACTGCGGCGATGATGACCACGGCCAGCCAGGCGCGGCCGGTCTCGATGTCGGTCATGAAGTAGACCAGGGAACGGGTGAACTCCGGATCCCCGGAGATGCCCTGCCCGGCGATGTCCGAGTAGCTCAGCACCAGGACCGCAATCGCCGACAGGGTCCAGACGGCGCCCGCCGCGGCGGCGACTGCCAGGGCGCGGGTAAATGCCGGGTGCTCCGGGGCGTCCGTGGCCTTGGACCGCGAGAGGGCCAGCGAGCGGGGCAGGATTCCGACGGCGAAGATCAGCCCGCCGATCACGGTGGCAAGCGCGACGTTGTGGACGGCTTTGCTGACCGGGAGACCCCAGCGGACCAGGGCACCCGGGTCGGAGACCTCCCGGGCTGCTGCGGCGCCGGAGAACAGCAAGGCGGCGACAAGTCCCAGGAACAGGCCAGCCAGGCCCGCGAACAGCCAGGGCCGGGAGATCCCGGCGGGACCCGCAGCAGGGCCCCTCCCTCCCCCGGTCGGGGTGGGAGCGGTTGCGGTGGCACGGGGATTTGCTGCGGAAGGCACAAGTCCATTGTCCGCCACGCCCCGCCTGCTCACCGAATCGGCAGCGGCCCGAAAACACCGGGGCGACGTTGCCGGACGCCGCCCTTAACCAAAAAGGAGCGGCGACCCAGGGGGTCGCCGCTCCTTTCAAGCATTCAAGAAGACTACTTCTTCTTGGAGACCGCAGCCTTCAGCTTGGAGCCGGCGGTCAGCTTGACGCTGTGGCCCGCGGCGATCTGGATGGTCTCGCCGGTCTGCGGGTTGCGGCCGGTGCGAGCTGCACGGTCGGTGCGCTCAACTGCGAGCCAGCCCGGGATGGTGATCTTTT
This sequence comes from Arthrobacter sp. YAF17, assembly GCF_052113365.1. Lineage (NCBI taxonomy): Bacteria > Bacillati > Actinomycetota > Actinomycetes > Micrococcales > Micrococcaceae > Arthrobacter > Arthrobacter sp. YAF17. The sequence continues at coordinate 193,070 of NZ_JBFRDB010000014.1, forward strand.
CGCCCGCGGCGACAGAGGTCTCGAAGACCTCGAACAGTGCATCCAGCACGGAGTTGACGGCTGCCTGGCTGGTGCCGGCCTTGCCTGCTACCTCTGCAACAAGTTCACTACGGTTCTTAGCCATTTATGTCCTCCTGGACGGTCATGATTTCTGGAGCCTGCACACGGCATGCGTACAAGCCACTGTCCGAAAACTTACCAGCTTGCTGCCGCCGAGGTGGCAAATTCCGCGTGTTTTCGGCCTTTTTCGAGGAAAAACCCGCGAATCGGCGCCTTTCGAGGCATTATTTCGCCATCAGCGGACGCTTCCGCAGCTCCGGCGGCATCCGCCCGGATGCTCACGCAGTTTGGGTGCTGTCCGGGGCGACGCTGCCGCGCTTGTCCCGGTGGCCGACGACGGCGGCATCCGGCCGGCTGCTGGCCCGGCGTGTGCGCTTCGGAGGCGGGTGGGGCCGTTGTGGTTGCCGGCGATGGTGTGGGCCCTGGACGCTCCGGCAGGATGTGCGGGAGGGTACGGCTACATGCCCCGGAGCTGCGGGAGGGTCGGGTTTTATGCCGCCGGCGATGGTGTGGGGCCTTGGACGCTCCGGCAGGAGGTGGTGGAGGTCCTGTGCGGCGCGTACCGGATGTGCGGGAGGGTCTGTGCGGCGCGTACCGGACGTGCGGGAGGGTGCGGCTATTTGCCCCCGGGTGTGCGGGAGGGTTGGGGTGTGGCCTGCATGATCTGCGGTGAGTGGGCAGTTGGCGGCAGTGTTGGTGCGTGACATTGGCGTGAACTGCTGCCTCGACGGTGCCCTCGGGTATGCGGGAGGGGTTGGACCGTATGCGGGTGGGTCCTGGTTGTGGTTTGTGGGTTAAATGCGGGAGAGCCCCAACCTGTGGTTGGGGCTCTCGACCGTGTAATGATGTTCCGGCGGTGACCTACTCTCCCACACCCTCCCGGGTGCAGTACCATCGGCGCTGTGGGTCTTAGCTTCCGG
>NZ_JBFRDB010000015.1:0-81546 GCF_052113365.1 Arthrobacter sp. YAF17
GCGAGGTCACTTTCCCGCACCCTCCACACACCCCGTCCACCGAACTGCCCGGCGGGCAGCTCGCCGCTGCGAACGAGCGAATAGACCAGTGCACTTTTAACGTTCAGGACCTCCTGAACTTGTTCCAGGGTCAGCATCCTGGGGAACCCCGGTACCGTCGTGGGCGCAGGTTCCTCGGTCACCTGTTCTGTCCGTTTCGGCATTCTCAATCCACCTCGTTCCCGTGTTGCAGCTCGTCCCTGGTGCGCTGTCCTCGGCGGAGAGATCCGGCCGGAACCGGCTTCCATTTCCTGCCTTGGTCGCGATTGCTTTCCAAGCGTTTCACTTCACGCGCATCGTCGCACGAACAATGAAGTCCGACACGCACGCATCACCGCGCGATTCTCCGCCTAAATCGATGCCCTCTAGTGCCCCGCTTTGGCGCTCTGCGCTCCTTGCTTCCGCCTGCGCAAGAAATCGTACCGCGCAAGTTTTTCCGGGTGAGCGAGGATATCCAAAAGGTGCAGCCAAGCCAGATCGGAAAACTCCCCGGGGATGCGCCCATCATGTGCAGCGAGTAGGGCGCGATCTCGTTGAGTGGGGGTCTTGTCGAATCCGTGCAGACTGTTGCGTACGATTGCCAGCCATTCCGTAACTGCCGTCTTTCGTTCCACCGAAACGAGCTTTCCTTGCTGGTCCGGCAGCTGAATGGTCCCACCATGTTCAGGTGTCACTTCAAAAAAACCATCCTCGAGTGCAGTGATCACTCTCAGACTCCGCTCCGCCCGGGCCATGAACACAGTTTGGGCATCGTCCGGCAGATCCGACCGTAGCCCCTCCAGAATCTTCTCAATGCTTGACCTTCCCACGAGGTCCTTCCATTTGTAGCCAGGAATCATCCCCTCAAGACGCTTAAGCAGGTTAAAAGTAAGGGCACGCCGTGCGTGGTCGTCTCTGGTGATCGTCAAAATGGACTGGCAGTCGCGGAACATCTGTTCAACGCTGAGCAACCGCTCTGTTGCCGCGGCGGGCTCGAACTGTCCCTGAGAGTCCTCATAATTGGACGGTTCTGTGACGATTGAGAAAAGCGTACTGAGCTGGTTAATCCACCAGTGAGCTGCGCGGATAAAGGTCTTAGCACTGATGTCCGCGGGCGCGATCTCATCCTCCAATGCGTTGTGCAGGGGTCCTAGTAGTTGGATCTTGTCTCTAGCCAGCGGTTCCTGCCCTGAGATGGCACTTCCAAAGAACAGCAGAATGACGCCGCCGGGCCGAGGAATGGGGTATGCCCACAGCGCAGGACTAAGGCTCGCGCACATACAGGAGAGGTAGGCGCCGAAGCCCAGTGTGGAATCTGAGAACAATCCTTTTGACGAGGGTGCGAACCCGCCCTCGGTCCTAAAGGCCTCATGGAGCTCATGCCCCCCTGCGGTCAACAGGGACCGGATTACTGAGAATCGGTAGCCGACCACGTCTTTGATTTCTATTAAGTAGGCCGAGGGATCATCTACTGCCGGGCGAAGGAATTCGTTGAAGGTCTGCCGAAGCATGCCGGCCGCCGCTTCAGCAGTTGGAGCGGCGGAAACCAGCATCGTCATGCTCATCAGGAGGGCACTTGCTTCTTCGGGGTAGTTCTTTGCGAGCCCGGCGTGTGCTGCGCGTGCTGACTTCCAAATTTCGTGCTCAATGACTCCGTCATGCCGCTTCAGCCCCCTAAGCCTGGAGTATGCATCCTCAGAATCGGAGTTCGAGGTGTCCGCCAGCTTGAACATCTTGAACAAGTTCCCGTTCGTGCCGTGCCGTCCCTCCATGCTCCCGATAGTCCAGACATTAGGTTCTGCCGTGGGTTCGACTAACCACTCGCAAATTCCGGCGATCGCCGCCGGATCTCCTCCCATCATCCATTCGGGAATTTTCACCGTGATAGAAGCAGCTTTTGGCCGCACTTTCTTGCTGGTCATGAGTTGTCCTGCTCTGGCTTGCCTGTCCTCGGGCCAAGTGCCCGGGTCAGGGTCGACATGCTCACGCTGAGCGTCTCTGCGATCTCCGTCAGTTTTTTGCCCCGGCGGCGCAGGTCCCTCGCGGTCTCGAGTTTCGCCGGTGTCATGGCTGGCGGACGTCAGCCTAGCCGGCCTCTGGCTCTTGCTGCCGCTAGCCCGGCCTTGGTGCGTTCGGACAGCCGCGAGCGTTCATACTCGGCGAGTGACGCAAACATGTCGAAGATCAACTTCCCATGCGCGCTTGTAGTGTCCAGCCAGGGCTCGGCAAGAGACCGAAAGCCTATCCCCCGTCGCCCGAGGACGGTGACGATATCGGACAGATCAGCTGTGCTGCGCCCGAGCCTGGTTAGATCGCTGACCACTAGGACGTTGCCAGGTTGCAGGTGTTCCAGGCAGTCCTGCCATCGTGCTCGTGCCTGCGTTGCTCCCGAGGCATGCTCCATGAAGACCTTGATGGCGCCGGCGCCCACGAGCGCATCGACTTGTGCGTCCAAGGACTGCCCGCGCGTGCTGACGCGCGCATAGCCAATGATATTCCGGCTCACGAGGTCGCCTTTCCATGATCAGGCATCTCACGCTCGTAAACACGTCAAAAACCCTCTAGTCCGCATTCCGACTGTCTTTGATACCGGGAACGGGTTCTGACCAAAAATAGCGTCCCCGATTGAAGATTTACGGCACTGTGGGTTTTGGCGGTGCTTGGCGGCGTTCTGTTGTCGCTATATGTCGTGGCTGCCTGCTGACCGCTGACAGTCGTGCGTTCGTGCGGAGTCAACGGGGCTGACGTGCCGGTGGCCAAGGGCCAGGTTCTGTCGCAGGCCCAGAGCGACGCCGGTGGAGTCCAGGGTGCTTCCCGCCTTTGTTCTGGCCATTCCGGGATGCTCGCTTTCGTGCCGGGGACATAAAAGGTGCCCGGACACGTGGGGGAACGCGTCCGGGCGCGCCCGGGCAGGAGGGGGGTCCTGCCCGGGCGGTCTTAGCGGCTACTTTGCTGAGACGGCGTTCTGTCGGGTCTGCTGGAAGGCGTCCCAGGCGGCGTAGCTGCCGTCGAGTTCGACGACGTCGTACCCGGCGCGGCGCAGGGCGCTGGCCGCCACCGAGTTCCGGACACCGGACTGGCAGTAGGTGACGATGGTGCCCTCGGCCGGGAGTTCATCGAGGTGCCACATGGCCCGGCCGCCGGAGAGCTGGTAGGAGCCGGGGATGTGCCCGGCAGTGTGCTCGGTCTTGTTGCGCACATCCAGCACCATGGCCGCCTCAAAGCCCTCGAGCTCTTCGGGCTGGATCAGCTTCGGGGTGGACATAGGGAGCCCTTCAAGGCTGGTGACGTACCCGGCGACGTTGTCGATGCCGACCCGGACCAGGTGGTCCCACATCTCCTGGGCCTGCTTCTGGCCGTCGGCCAGCAGCACCAGGGGGTTCTGGTCGGTTTCCGGGTTCACGACCCAGGCGCCGAAGCTGGCCACTGACTTGCCGGCAGGGATGTTAAGGGCACGGGCCACGGTGCCTTCGTGGACCTTGGCGTTGGGGCGGGTGTCTATGAAGGTCAGGGTGTCCGCTTCCAGGCCCGCAGCCACGGTGGCGGTTGCGATCTCGGGCAGCGGGGTGCGTTCGCCCATGATGGCCGGGCCTTCACGGTTTTCCCGCTTCATCCGCCCGAAGTAGGCGTGCGCGTCGGGCTGTCCGTCGAGGAGTTCGGCGATGAAGCCGGCCTCGTCGTTCGCGGCGAGATAGGGACCCCACCAAGAATAGAGCCGCTCGTAGCCGACCGTGGAGGACGGGATCGCACCCAATGCCTTGCCACAGGCGCTGCCGGCGCCGTGCGCGGGGTGGACCTGCACGTAGTCCGGCAGGGTCAGGAACTTATCCCGCAGGCTGGCGAAGAGCTGCTTGGCTCCCTCGAAGCGGGTGTCGATGCCGCCGGCTGCCTCATCCAGCAGGTCCGGCCGGCCCAGGTCACCGGAGAAGACGAAGTCGCCCGAGAGCAGGTAGCCGGGCTGGTCGCTGAACGCACCGTCAGTGACCAGGAAGGACAGGTGCTCGGGGGTGTGGCCCGGGGTGTGGACGGCTTGGATGCTGATGTTGCCGATGGTGATCTTGTCGCCATCGTAGAGGCGTTCGCCGTCGAATTCGTACTGCCAGTCCGGTCCGCCTTCGCCGGAGACGTAGATCTTCGCACCGGTGGCGGCAGCCAGTTCGCGGGTGCCGGAGAGGTAGTCGGCGTGGATGTGGGTTTCGGTCACGGCGATGATCTTCATGCCGTTCTTCTCGGCCAGTTCCTGGTAGACGGCGATGTCGCGGCGGCCGTCGACAACAACGGCGGTGCCGTTGGCCTGGCAGCCGATCAGGTAGCTCGCCTGGGCGAGGTCTTCATCGTAAATGCGCTCGATAAGCATGTAGTGATCTCCTTCGGTTGAAAGGGGTTTGGAGGTTTGTTCTGAATCGAGTATAGATACCCCGGGGGGTATCTCGCAAGCGGTCTGCGGCTAGGTAGATTTCGTGCGGAACAGCTTGTGCAGGAGCCTGTGCAGGCCTGCCGGGGCGTGTCCCGGCTGTTGCCGGGACGGGTTGTCCGGGGCTTGTTGATAGATGACGGGGTGGCCTGCCAGGTACCACTCGGTGATCCCGCCGGCCACGTTGACCGTCTGGTATCCGCGACCGGTAAGGATCCGCGCGGCCTGGCTGCTGCGTTTTCCTGACCCGCACATGAGGTAAAGCGTGCCGCCGGGCAGGTCGGCAAGCCGGGAGGGCAATTCGTCCAGGGGGATGTTCAGGCTCCCGGGGACGTGTGCGGTCGCATGCTCTTCCTGGCTCCGCACGTCCACCAGCGTGGCGCGGGGCCAGACCGTGGCGAATTCGCCTGCCGTTACCGTGCGGTACCCCTGGCCCTCTGGCATCACATCAGGCGATCTGGTGTCCGGCCTGGGCTCGGAGTTCATTCATGTCAACGTTCTTGACGGCCTGGATGACCTCTTCGAGGCCGGTGGCGTTGAGGGCTCCGGGCTGGGAGAAGACGAGGGTCTTGTCCTTGAAGGCCATCAGGGTGGGGATGGAGGTGATGTTCGCTGCTGCGGCGAGAGCCTGTTCTGATTCGGTGTCCACCTTGGCGAAGGTGATGTCCGGGTGCCGTTCTGCCGCGGCACCGTAGGTGGGTGCGAACTGGCGGCAGGGGCCGCACCAGGCTGCCCAGAAGTCAACGAAGACGATCTCGTTGCTCTCCAGGGTCTGGGCGAAGGATTGCTGGGTGATGTCGATGGTTGCCATGGTCTGTCGAGTCCTTTCGGGCGAAGTTGGTTGGTAGCCCTGCGGCGTGGGTGCGCGGTGGGGCTTAGGCGGCGGGGAGGCCCGCGCGGGTCCAGGCGGTCATGCCGCCGGCCATGGTGTCTGCCTTGTAGCCGACGCCGTTGAGTGCATCGGCGACGACGGCGCTGCGGTTGCCGCTGCGGCAGACTGCGATGACGGGGACTGCGGGGTCCAGTTCGGACAGGCGGGCCTGCAGCTGGCCCATTGGGATGTGCAGGGCGCCGGGGATCATGCCTTCGGCGACCTCGAAGTCCTCGCGGACGTCGAGGATGCAGGCGCTGGTGCGCCGCTGCTCGGCTTCGGTGATAGTAATTTCAGCCATGGTGTTTTCTCCTTCGAAAATAATGGGCGGTTGTTAGCGGACGGGTTCGCCGGCTGCGCGCCAGGCGCTCATGCCGCCGCGCAGGGAGTAGACCTGGTACCCCTGGGCGGCGAGGAGCCGGGCCGCTGACGCGGAGCGTACGCCGGATGCGCAGACGGCGATGACGGGCTTGTTCTTGTTGATTCCTGCGGTGCTGGTCTGCAGCCGGTCCAGCGGGACGTGCTTGGCCTGGGGTGCCCGACCGGAGCGCCATTCCTGAGCGGAGCGGACGTCGATCAGCACGACGCCTGAGGACAGGAGGTCCTTGGCCTCAGCTACTGAGACCGTTGTGTAGGGCTTGCTGAAGGCTTTTTTCAGGGAGCTGATGAGGCCCATGGTGTTCTCCTTGGCTGGTGGTGGCGGGTTCAGGCGGGTGAGGGGACGTTGCTGCGGCGGCCGGTGCGGTTGCGCAGGGGGCAGGAGCTGATGAAGAACCAGCAGATGCCGGCGGTGGCTGCGGTGATGGCTGTTACGCCTGCGGCGATGAACCACCGGAGGTCGGCCGGGGCTTGCTGGATGAGGACGAAGGTTCCCATGACCAGGACAAACCAGCCGAAAGCCTTGCGCAAGGCAGCTTCCGGGATCCGGCCGGCCAGCTTCGACCCAATGAGGCTGCCAACGATGGCTGCGGCCGTTACCCCGAGGGTGATCCCCCAGTCGAGCTGGACGGTGGTGAGGTAGCCGGCGAGTCCGGCGAAGGACTTCATGGCGATGACCACCAGGGAGGTGCCCACGGCGACGGACATGGGCAGGCCGCCCAGGAGTGCCAGGGCCGGGACCACGAGGAATCCGCCGCCTGCGCCGACCAGCCCGGTGATGAGTCCGACGACTGCCCCGTCCAGCAGGACCCTGCCGAGGGGCAGTTCATGCTGGACCGGCGCGGCGCCGTCGTCGTTCTTTTTCTTCCGGCCGCGGAGCATGGCCACGGAGGTGGCCACCATCATGACGGCGAAGGCGATAAGCAGGATCTGGCCGGGGATGTGCCCGCCGAGCAGGCCGCCGACGAACGCGCCGGCCATGCCGGCCGCGCCGAAGATCAGGCCGGTCCGCCACCTCACCCTGCCCCCGCGGGCGTGGCTGAACACGCTCACCGCGGAGGTGACGCCGACAACGAACAGGGACGCTGCGATGGCTTCCTTGGCCTCGAACCCGGCCACGTAAACCAGGATCGGCACGGTCAGGATGGACCCGCCGCCGCCCAAGACGCCGAGCGAGAGTCCGATGACCACCGACAGGGCGAAAACCAGGAGCAGGGTGAGGGTCATGATGCCTTGGCCTCGGCGTTCACCCCGGTGTTGACGGGCAGGGCAAGGATGGCGCTTTCGCGGGTGGGCTCCTGGGCGGCCTTGTTCCACGGCATGGCCGAGATGGCCTTGCCCATGGCGCAGGTGTTGGTGGCCGCTGAGAACGTCAGGCCCGTGCCGATGACCCCGGCAAGCGTCCGGATCTTCGGGGAGACGAACTTCCCGCCTGCCAGGCCAATGACCACAAGGGATCCGGCCACAAGGCGGACCTGCCGCTCCAGGTCCCAGCGGTCCTTGCCCTTGACCACGTCACCGCCGGCAGCGGCGAAGCCGGGTGCCCCGCCGGTCAGGACATAGGCGGTGTCGATGCCGGCCTTGGCCAGGCGCTGGCGGGCCTGCTCGGCGCGCACGCCGGACTGGCAGACCAGGACCACCCGGCTGCCCAGCCGGGCGGCAAGCTCGTCCGTGTGTTCGGAGAGCAGCGGCAGCGGCACGTTATAGGAGCCGCGGATATGCAGGGACTCGAACTCAGCGGCGGAGCGGACATCGATCACCACGAGATCCTGGTGCTCGGTGAACCAGGACTGGAGGGTTTCAGGGGCGAGTGCGGTAACGGCCGGTGCCGTGGAAGGGGAAGTCATGGTTGGCCTCTCGGAAGGGGTCGGGTGGATACCCCACCGAGTATTACAGATACCCCTGGGGGTAGTCAAAACACCCTACGGGGTATAAAATGGATGTAAGCCCCCGACCTTTGGAGAAATCCGTGGAACTCAATCCCTCTGAACTGACCCCTGTCATCAACCGCCTGAAGCGCGCCCAGGGCCAGCTGTCCGCTGTCACCCGCATGCTGGAAGAAGGCCGGGACTGCAAGGACGTCGTCACGCAGCTCGCGGCCGTGTCCAAGGCACTGGACCGGGCCGGGTTTGCCATCATCGCCACCGGCCTCGAGCAGTGCATCGTCCAGAAGGACGCAACGATGGACAAGAAAGACCTGGAAAAGCTCTTCCTCTCCCTCGCCTGACCAAACCTGCTTTCGAGCCACCCAAGGAGAACCATGACGTACACACTCACCACAACCGTCGCTCTTCCGTGGACCGAAGCCCTGGACCGCACCCGGGACGCCCTGTCAGCCCAGGGCTTCGGAATCCTCACGGAAATCAACGTCCGCGCCACCTTCGAAGCCAAACTTGGCGCCGAAGCTGCGGACGCAGTCGGCGATTACGTCATCCTCGGCGCCTGCAACCCGGCCCTGGCCAGCCGCGCCCTCGCCGCCGAACCCGAAATCGGCGCGCTGCTGCCTTGCAATGTCGTGGTGCGCCGGAACAAGGACGCAGACGCGACCACGGTGGAAGCCATCGACCCCCAGACCATGGTCCAGCTCAGCGCCGCACCGGCCGTCAAGGAGATCGCCGACGACGCCGGCACCCGCCTGCGCAAGGCCCTGGCCGCCCTGGTCAACTAAAAACGGGATAAGCAGTGGCTGAGAACGAGGACGCCCCGATAGCGCCATGGTCATCGAACGGTCCGGGTCTGCTCATTCATGCAGCCGGTCCCCTTGAGCCTGACACGTTGACCGGCATCCTGCGCAGTGCAGCCAATGCCCGTGCTGCCCTCAAGTCCGGAGCGGCGATCGAAGTAGTGGTCCAAGGCCCCGGCGTCCGTCTGCTTACTGAAGAGTCGCCGGTCAGCGGGGTCATCAGCCACGCCCGGCAACTGGAGGTGGAAGTTCTCGCCTGTGGCAACAGCATGCGCTCTGTAGGACTGGAGGCAGAAAATTTTGCCCCCGGCGTCGGCACTGTTCCGGCAGCAGTGGCGCACTTAGCGGAGCGTCAATGGCAGGGCTGGGCGTACGTCAGGCTCTGACTCCCGCCCCGCCCGTTCCCCCGGAGTAAGACCACCAAACGCGGCAAGCACTCAGGCGTTTAGTGGCCGCTGATCCTTTTGATGAATTCGTCTGCCTGGGCGAGGTTCCGTGCCATCTTCGCCCGCTGATGTGTTGCCTTCTCCAGATACTCAGAAAGCTTTTCGGAATTGCCCGGGGCAGATCCTTGTCCCTGTCCGTCGCGAAGAATGGTCAGGATGTCTGCCATTTCCTCCAAGGAGAAACCCAGCGGTTTCATCTGTTTGATCACCGTCAGGCGTTCCAAGTCATCTTCTGAATAGACCCGGAAGCCGCCGTCGGTCCGCGCCGTCGCAGGCAGCAAACCGACCTCGTCGTAGTGGCGGATGGTCCGCAGGGACAGGCCCGTCCGTTCTGCCAGTTCACCGATGTGCATGGTCGTGCTGCCGGTTTTGACCGTCATCAGGGATCTCCGTTCCTTATCCGGGTTTTCAACTCTACCATCACGTTAGGGTAGAGTTTCTGGCGAGTGGTGAGACCTCCAAGCGTAATTCCCCTCCTGCCGGCGCAGCGCCCGCCCCCTCATTCTTCGAAAAAGCGAAGACATCCTCGTGTCTTCCCGACCATGAACGGAGCCAGCAATGGCCGTCAAAACCGCCGGGGAAGCCCCGGCCTACACACCCGAGCAACTCCAATCGGTTCGGGAAACCCTGAAGTCTCCGCGACGGCTCAAGACTGAAGTCCTTGCCGGGCTCGTCGTCGCACTGGCCCTGATTCCGGAAGCGATTGCCTTTTCGATCATCGCCGGCGTCGACCCGCGGCTTGGCTTGTTCGCCTCCTTCACCATGGCCGTCACCATCGCATTCGTGGGTGGCCGTCCGGCCATGATTTCCGCGGCCACGGGTGCGATCGCCCTGGTGATAGCTCCGCTGGTGAAGTCCCACGGGGTGGACTACTTCATCGCCGCCGTGATCCTTGCCGGGATCTTCCAGATCATCCTGGGCCTGTCCGGCGTCGCGAAGCTGATGCGCTTTATTCCGAGGTCGGTGATGGTGGGCTTCGTCAACGCCCTGGCCATCCTGATCTTCATGTCCCAGGTCCCCGAACTGATCGGCGTCCCGTGGCTGGTCTACCCGCTGGTGGCGCTGGCCCTGGTCATCGTGTTCGGCCTGCCCAAGCTGACGAACGTCGTTCCTGCTCCGCTGGTGGCGATCGTCGTCCTGACCCTCATCACGGTCCTGGCCTCCGTCGCCGTCCCCACCGTGGGAGACAAGGGCGACCTACCCGAATCCCTGCCGTCGCTGTTCATCCCGAACGTCCCGTTCAACATCGAAACCCTGCAGGTGATCTTCCCCTTCGCCCTTGCCATGGCGTTCGTCGGGCTGTTGGAATCCCTGATGACCGCCAAGCTCGTGGACGATGTCACGGACACCCGCTCGCACAAGACCCGCGAGGCGTGGGGTCAGGGCGTGGCGAACATCGTCACCGGCTTTACCGGGGGCATGGGCGGCTGCGCGATGATCGGCCAGACCATGATCAACGTCAAAGCCTCTGGTGCCCGCACCCGGATCTCCACCTTCCTTGCTGGCGTCTTCCTGCTCATCCTCGTGGTCGCCCTGGGCGGAGTCGTGTCGGTGATCCCGATGGCAGCCCTCGTCGCGGTGATGATCTTCGTTTCCTGGGCGACGTTCGACTGGCACAGCATCCACCCCCGCACCCTGAAGATGATGCCCAAGAGCGAAACCATGGTCATGGTCGCCACCGTCATCGTCACCGTTGCGACGCACAACCTCGCCATCGGCGTCGGCGTTGGTGTGCTGGTGGCCATGGTTCTATTCGCCCGGCGCGTGGCCCACTTCGTCACCGTCGAACGGACCGTCAAGAACATCGACGGCCATGAGACGGCCACCTACGTCGTCAACGGAGAACTATTCTTTGCCTCCTCCAACGACCTCTACACCCAGTTCGAATACGCGCTGGACCCGGAGCAAGTAGTCATCGACATGCACGCCTCACACCTCTGGGACGCCTCCACCATCGCGGCCTTGGACGCCATCACGGAGAAGTACCACAACCACGGCAAAGACGTGAAGATCATCGGCCTCAACGACGCCAGCACCACCATGCGCGAACGCCTGGGCGGCAAACTCGGTGGTGGGCACTAATTATCAGGCGAGCTTCCGATAAAGCCGAGTAGGTACCGATCCGCCGTGGCAACCGCGAAGCGGTGTCTTGATAAACAAAAGCTTTTCAAGACACTGTTCGAGGCGTCGGGAGGAGCCAGCGGCGGACTGAGAAAACCGGGCTGGCTGATGTCTCGGAAACACGTCTCACCGTAAATCGTCTCAGTGCAGGCCCGTGGTGGGCTTTTTGAGTCAGAATGGCCTGATGAGGCAATTGGGCTACACACGGGTGAGTACTTCGAACCAGGATGCCCAGCTGCAACTCGACGCTCTGCTCTCCGTCGGTGTGCAAAAGCGCGACGTCTTCGCCGACGTGACCTCGGGAAGTAAGACGGCGATCGAACGGCCCGGGATGAAGAGGCTCCTCGAGTACGCCGAGGAGGGCGACACCGTCGTTGTGTGGCGGGTTGACCGGTTGGGCCGGTCATTGATCGACGTGCTGAACACCGTGAACCTGCTGCGCGAACGCGGCGTCCAGGTCCGATCCATCTCAGACGGTATTGACCCGGCGACCTCCACGGGCCGGCTGATGCTGAACATGCTCGCCACCTTGGCCGAATATGAGCGCGAGCTGATCGTCGAGAGGGTCAATGCCGGCATCGCCGCCGCCAGGCAGAACGGAACGCGCTTTGGCCGGCCACTGACGGATCCGATTGTCATTGCGGACAAGCTGGCGATCGCTCAGGACGCCCGTGCGAAGGGACGGACCGCGGAAGATGCGGCCCGTCTCGTTGGCTGGAGTCGTGCCACGCTCTACCGCCACCAGCAAGCCCTCACCACCCGCGAGAGCACCAGGATGTAGGTCTCCCTGAACGGCGGTGAGCGCTGGAAAGTCCTTCGACTCTACGTCGAGGACCAGATCCCGCTTGCCGCCCTCGCTCGTGAAACCGGGATCAGCACCCGCACTCTTCAACGCTGGCTCCGGCTCTACCGAACTGGTGGCGGGAGTGCTCTTGACCTGCATCCACGCGCCGATGCCGGCACGCGGCGCATAGACCCAGGAATGGTTAGGTTTATCGAGCGACTCGCGCTGACCCGACCGCGCCCGAGTATCGCAACGTTGCACCGACTTACGGCGGCCGAATCGGGCAGACGAGGCGCCCAGGCGCCGAGTTACTCCGTCGTCCGCAAGATCGTCCAGGCACTGGACCCCGCCCTGGTGACCCTGGCTCTCGAAGGTCCCGCATCCTACCGGGACCGGCATGAACTTGTCCTTCGTCGCCGCGCCGACCGCCCAAACCAAATCTGGCAAGCGGACCACACCCAACTCGACATCCTCATCAACGGCGCCAACGGCAAACCTGACCGGCCCTGGCTGACGACAGTGATGGACGATTACTCCCGGGCACTCTGCGGCTACACCGTCTTCACCGGTGCGCCCTCAGCGCTCAACACGGCCCTCGCCCTCCGGCAGGCCATCTGGCGCAAGAGTGATCCCAGCTGGGCAATGTGCGGACTGCCCGAGATCCTGCACGTGGACCACGGCTCCGACTTCACGAGCCACCACCTTGAACGCACTGCCATCGAGCTGCACATCCGCATCATCCACTCGACCATCGCCCGGCCGCAGGGCCGGGGAAAAATCGAGCGGTTCTTCGGGACCATCAACACCGAAGTTCTCCCCACCCTCCCCGGACATCTGGGGCCCGGGAACAGAAAACCACAGCCCACACTGGATCTCCCCGGACTGGATCGCGCCATCGGAGGCTTCGTCGCCGCCTACAACGACCGGCCCCACAGCGAGATAGGTGTCTCACCACGGGATGCTTGGGTCGCCGACGGCTGGCTTCCCCGGATGCCCGAAAGTCTGGAGGCCCTCGACGGACTTCTCCTGACAGTTCCAAAGAGCCGAACCGTGCAACGCGACGGCGTCCACTTTCAAGGCCAGCGCTACCTCTCACCCACGTTGGCGCCCTTCGTGGGGCAAACCGTCACCATCCGCTACGACCCCCGGGACATCTCCGAAATCCGCGTCTACGACCACGACACCTTCGTTTGCGTCGCCGTCGATGAAGACCACCCCAACCTTCGTCTGAGTCTGCGGGACATTGAGGCTGCACGCAGAGCGCGCCGGAAAGAACTGCGCCGCACCATCAACGACCGCATTCCAACAATCACCAGCCGTGAAGAACCGCACACCGCCGAACCAGTACGGCGCCGGCGCCGACTTCGCACCTACGAAGAGGACGAATGATGAATACCACCTTCATCGTCACCAAAGAACACCGACGCTTCATCGAGTTCGCCAACGCAGTCCGAAAAGAACGAACAATAGGGATCTGCCACGGAGATGCCGGAGTGGGTAAAACACTCTCCGCACGCCGCTACGCCAACTGGGATGACCTGGAGCCCTACATCACCGAATGGGGACCACGCGGCGACCAGGACGAAAAGCACTACGCCCTCGCCAACCGCTCCCGCGCAGTCTTCTACACCCCAGACGTACTCTGCCGTCCTAAAAACCTCATGGATGACATACACCGATACCAGGTGAGAATCGGCTCGTGCATCGACGAACACCTGCACAAACTCGATGCCGCACCACGCTCAATGAACAGAGTCACCGAGTTAGTGGAGCTGCTGATCATCGACGAAGCCGAACGCCTCAACGCGACAGCCCTTGAACTCCTCCGCGACAACCACGACCGAACCCATCTGCCGATGATCCTCATCGGCATGCCTGGCATAGACCAACGATTCCGGCACTATCCCCAGCTTTACAGCCGTCTTGGCTTCTCCCACCGATACCGCGCCCTTGGCAGAGACGAGCTCCTCTTTGTTCTGGACCGACATTGGAAACGGCTCGGCCGTACCCTCGACCCGGATGACTTCACCGACGCCCAGGCTATTGCCGCAGTAGAGCGCATCACCCGAGGCAACTTCCGTCTCCTCGAACGGCTATTTCCCCAGATCACCCGCGTCCTCAAGATCAACCAGCTCGAAACCATCACCGACGACGTCGTGGAAGCAGCAGCAAGCATCCTCGTTATCGGGAACTAGCGACACAGAGCGAAAACAGATCGCCGCCACCTATCGGACAAGTCCACATTTACGGCACCGATTCGGCAAGTCGCACAGACTAGTCAGAAATGGTCGTTTTTGAGGGTCCGTTTGATCGGGCGCTATCCCCGTGGGCAAGGGTTCTAACCCTGGCATGCCCTACCACCGACCCTCCGACCGCGGTATAGGGTCAACTAACACTGCGACACCATCGACGCGCCCAAAGCGCAATTAGGGGGAATTAGGGTGCGGCACCTCACCATTAGCTCTCGGGAAGCTACTCAACTCCTGAAACGGTCTGAAGATCACTACTTGGACTTCAAGTCGAAAGAGATCAAACCTTCAAGCCTCGAGAAGAACGTCTCGGCCTTTGGCAACTCCTCGGGTGGCGAGATAATCGTCGGCATCGATGAGGCAACAGATAAGGGCTCCTTCAGCTGGAATGGCTTTGAACGCATTGAAGACGCCAACGCACACGTGCACCTGTTGATGGGAGCTTTTCCCGAGTCCGATGCTTTCAAGTACGACACCCTTACCGCAGACGGCTTCCCCGGGCATCTACTTCGTCTGACGATTGCAAAGACACGCGAGATTTGCCGCAGCGCGTCCGGCGCCATATATGTCCGGGGCGCAGCCGGCGTCAGGCGCGTCGAATCGGACGCAGAGATCGAGACTCTGAAGCTTCAGAAAGGAATCACCTCATACGAGGCCAAAACTACTCAAGCGCCAGTTTCCATGGTTGCTGATTCGTATCAGGTAACCGAATTCGTTGTGGATGCACTTACCTTTAGCGAACCGGAGCCTTGGCTGCGCGAACAGCTCATGATTGTCGCCGACCGACCCACCGTGTCGGCGGTCGTGCTCTTCGCTGATGAACCGCAGATCGTCCTCCCCAAGGCTTCAGTGATGGTCTATCGCTATGCGTCTCGCGACGCCGTCGGTGCCCGTAAAGACCTGGTCGATAACAAGACCTGGAACATCGAGGGTCCTGCGATTAAGCAGATCCAGGGAACGGTGTCCAAAACCACTGAACTCATAGAGAAGGTCAAGGGCACCAATTTGCAGGACATTTCCTATCCACCCGAAACCCTTCACGAGATCATCACTAATGCCGTTATCCACCGCGACTACTCCATCGCAGACAACATCCACGTACGAATATTTGACGACAGGGTGGAAGTCGAAAGCCCAGGGCGCCTAGCTGGCCATGTCACCCCCAAGAACCTTCCAGGGGCCCGATTCTCCAGGAACGAAGTCATCGAACGCATGCTGCATAAGTTCGCCGATGCCCCAAACAAAAACGTGGGAGAGGGCCTCAAAACCGCATTCGAGGCGATGCAAGCCGTGCGTTTGACGCCCCCAAAAGTCGCCGAAACCGAGAACGGTGTCATCGTCTACATCAAGCACGAACAGCTCGACAGCCCTTCCACGTTAGTGCTCCGTTATCTCGAGAAGAATGCCACGATCACCAACAAGGAAGCCCGCGAGCTCACCAACACCCCGAGTGAACGAAGCATGCGTCGAACGCTGGGACGCATGATCGAGCAAGGGGCCATCGAGCAGGTTCCCGGCACTACCAAAGGGGGATACAAATATCGCTTGAGCCAGAAGCAAGATGGGACATCTGCAGAGGTCCCTGCCGGCGATTCGTAGACCTTGCGGTTCATGAGCTAGGAACGAAAGCAAGGCCGGCACTGTAGCGCCGGCCTTGCCTGGTTTTCCTTGGGCAAAGGAAATCTGTGGTTCAGCTTGGCTCAACGGTTGTTGTGCTGCCGCGACCTGGTTACCTCGTTGTTCCTGGTTGCGCGGCTGGAGACTGACTAGCTTGGTGGTCGCGGTGAATGGCGGTCCGGCGCCGGTGAGTGGCTGCTGTGGTTCGCCCTGGGCGGCGGACCGCCCGGCGTACGGCAGGTTCCGTACCCTGCAAATGGTTGGGCCGGGCGGCTGTTTTGGGGTCAGCCGCCCGGCCCATTTCAAGTTATTCGGCCTCTTCGGTGTGCTTGTCGAGGATGATTTTTTCGACGGCGCTGGCGGTGTAGCCCCATTGGGTGAGCTGGTTCAAGTAGTCGAAGTGGCGCTTCTCGGCAGAACGCCATGAGTCTTTCTGGATGGTCTTCTCGTACCCGGCGCAGATCAGGGCGATGAGGGAGAACTCGGGGCGCGCGGTGGTTTTGGCGGTGTGGTCCCGGAGCGGGTTCCAGCCCCACCGGTCGGTATCTTCCCCGGTTTTGGTTCCGAGCATTTCGGTGGCGACTTTGCCGTCGTAGCCGCTGGCGGTTTCGGGGTTATGGGTGATGGCGTGGACGGTGAAGTACTGCCAGCCCTTCGGCGCGGTCTTCCGCGACAGCAGGGTCTTCACGAACTCACGCCTGACCTTCGTAGCGCTTTCCATCTCGCGGTTATTGGCGATCAGGGTTTTCCGCTCTGCTTTCTGTTCCTCGGTCATCGGGCCTTTCTGGGCCTGGGTGCCGCCGTCGTAGCGTTCGTACTTCGGGGTGAAGCCCAGGTCCTTCCATCCGGTGATGACGGGGGTGGCGTTGTGCTGGCCCCGGTAGTCGGTGCTGATCAGGTAGGCGTTGGCGTCCTCGTCGGTGGCCGGTTCCCCGTCGGCCCGCTTCGCGGCCGAGACGTACAGGTTCTCTTCGTTGGCGTAGTGCCCGGCGTCCTCCACGATGGTCTTGCCCTCCGCCTCCAGTTCCTCGATGAGCGTGGCGAGGGCGGCGGCGCGGTCGCGGCGGTCCCGGAGTATCTGCGCGACGTGCAGGAGCTGGTCGGGTTCGTCCGCGATCACGGACTCCAATTCCTCCGTGTCCTCCTGGCTCCCTTCAAATTCGGCCATGATGAGCGCTTCATCAATCGTGTAGCCCTTGCCCAGGGCGGCGGCTCCGGCGGTCGAGGACTTGGCTTTCAGCGCCCCTTCCACGGTGGTCTTGGTGCGGCCTGTCTTCTTGGCGATCGCGGCGGCCGAGACACCGATCAGGGACAGCTGGTGGTAGGCGTCGGCTTCGTCAGCTTCGGTCAGCTCGGCGCGCTGGATGTTCTCCACGACCTGGGTCACGATGCGTCCTGCTTCCTCGGGGGATTCGATGATCATCACCGGGATCTGGGGCCGGGCGGCTTCGACGGCGGCGCGGGTGCGGCGCTGTCCCATCAGGACGTGCACGGTGCCGTCGTCTTTGCGGTGGGCGATCACGGGTTCCATGACGCCGTGTTCTTTGATGCTGGCGATGAAGTCTGCGGTCAGGGCCGCGTCTTTGCGGACGTTGATGTCGACGGTCAGGGTGGCCGGGTCGAGCATTTCGAGGGTGGGGTTGGTGTTCATGGTGTTGCTCCTTTTTGCCCAAGGATTTCGGTGGGTGGGGCGGCTCAAGTGACCGGCCAGCGTCCCCTCTCCCCCCGTTGTTTTTTGGCTGCTGGCGGAGCTTGCGGAGCTGTGCCCGACGGAGGCCTGTCTACCCGCAGGGCAAGGGGCAGGAAATTCCCGAAGGAAATAAGCGACGCAGGAGCGCCGCAGGGACATTTCCTGCACCGCAGGCCCCGACGAAGGAGGGGCTAGACGGGGTGGAGCGGGCACGTACGATCCGAAGGACAGCAGCCAAAAAACGTCGAAGACGTGGGAAAGGGCCAAGGATCCCGGAGCTCTGCGACGGAAGCCCTGGACCCAACAGCCGGCCGCGCCAGCGGACGCCCGATGGCAGCGAGCCCTGCGAGCACGCCCTTCATGCGTATGGTGGGTGCATGGATGACCTGGTCCCGCCGAATGGCGCCCGGGGCCGTGCGGGTCACGGTACCGGGTGGAATTCTCGGCGGGTTTACCGAGCCCTGGCCATGGTGTTCACGGTCGCTGCCGGCGCCGTGCTGGCGTTGGTGATCCTGGATCTCTTCATCGTCCGGCCGATCGCCGGCGACCTATTCATCTTCACCCTCAACAGCCTCGCGGCGGCCCTTTTATGGCGGCAAGCCCAGGAAAGGTCCCGGGCATGAAGAAGGCCGGCACCTTGCGGTGCCGGCCTTCTCGTTTTCCCTTGGGCAAAGGAAATCTGTGGGGCAGCGTCTCGCTGCCTGGTCGTTAGAACCGGTTGTGCTCTTCGTCGGCCCAGCGGGCGTCAACCGGGCCGGTTGGTTCGCCGGCCGTGAGCAGGCTGAGCTCAATGATGTCCTCGGCCAGGCTGGGCTTTGCGGGTAGGGCGTCGTCCTCGGTCATGGTGTACTCGTGGCTCATGCTCGCGCTCCCCTGGTCGGTGCCGTGTTCATCGGTTCAGCGTATCGGAAACTCCCGGCGGCTTCGTTGGGTTCGTGTTCCGTTGGGGTGCGGCCGGCGCAAGATGTCGGCCGCACCCCAATCGGTCAAAAGAGCGGCGGGTGCTTGATCAAAAACAAGACCAAGCGGGCTACGTTTACTACGAAGCCCAGCATCGCCCACGGCGGCTGCTGCCCATGCTTTCGTTTTGCCAAAGCGGTCTCCTTTCGTGCACGAGAAAGGAACCGTTGCAGACGGACTCGCCGCCAGCCACCATCAGGACATAACCTAGAGGTGTGTAGTCGCATACACCCTTGGTCCAGATGACCGGTTCACCGGGCTGGATCAGGATTCTGAAGCCCGTTCCCGCGGGCTTCAGTCATTTAATCCAGCTGCCATACTTGGCACTCTTAAAGCGTACCGACAACCACAGACATAAAAGACCCCACTATCACCGACCTAAGACAAAAAGACCTCCGGCAACACTGAGCTAGCTGTAGCAGGTCCCTCTGGGCCCGTAGGTGGCTCCGCCCGCGCGAGCGTTTGGGCGGCCGGAGGAGCGCAGCGGGGGAGGCCGCCCCGCCACCGGAAAAGCCGGGCCGGGAGCCTGGGGGACCCGGCCCGGCCTTTGTGTCCGCTTAGATGATGCGGCGCCGGTAGGACGTTTCGGCATCCTTGGCGACGTCGGCGACGTAGCCGCGGCCGATCAATTCGCGCAGCAGGACCGCGAGACGGAAATCGGGAACGTCGTTGAGGGCGTGCTTGAGGTAGCGGTCTGCTTGTGTGCCGTTGCCTTTGAGCCATTGAAGCCAGCCCATCAGCGCCATCATGGGTGCGCGCTGACCTGCCGGGACTGCTTTCATCAGCTCGAAGGCCATTGCTTCGGCCCGGTCGATGCGGTCCCAGTCGGGCCGGTCGGTGAACTTTCCGAGCATCACGTCGCCGAAACTGCCGTTGTGCGCGGTGATGGTCTCGCGGAACATGAAATCCCGGATGAAGGTGTTCTGCAGCGCGGCGGCAAGGTACCGGGCGCTCTGCTGGTCGGGGGTCCCTTCCCCTTTGAGCAGAGACGCCCACGCTTCACACGCGGCGTCGGTCTCTTCCGCGGTGCTCTCGGGGGCTTCGACGTGCTGCGCCCAGGTTCCCAGCAGGGACGGGTTGTAGGCGTCGACGTCGGTGGCGCTGCCGAAGTAGGTCAGTGCGGCGTTGGCCTGGCTGTCGGTGATCTCCGCAAGCGGGTGGTTCTCGTCGGTTCCGAACTCGGACCATTGTGTGGCGGTGACGAGCCAGACGTTCCGGACCGGCATCCGGGCCGCTGCGAGTTCGTTGACCAGGGCGGCGACGTGGGCGGCGTAGGGGTAGCCGTCCGGGTGTTCGTCGGTGTAGACGACGATGTAGGACGCGGTGGCTTCCTCGTCGCGGGCCGCGTAGCTGGTCAGGGTCTGGGCGTATCCGCCCGGTTCTGCGTGCTCGGGGGCGTCTACCCGCAGAGTGACGCCGAGCGTACCGCCCTGCGCGGTGATGATGACGAAGGATTCGGCGGGCGTGGTGCCCAGCAGGTGCGGGACTGCCGCCAGCAGGTCGGCGGGTCCGGTGATGTTCAGCTTCTCGTTCATGGTGTTGCTCCTTTTTGCCCAAGGATTTCGGTGGGTGGGGCGGCCATGGTGACCGGCCAGCGTCCCCTCTCCCCCCGTTGTTTTTTGGCTGCTGGCGGAGCTTGCGGAGCTGTGTCCGACGGAGGCCTGTCTACCCGCAGGGCAAGGGGCAGGAAATTCCCGAAGGAAATAAGCGACGAAGGAGCGCCGCAGGGACATCTCCTGCACCGCAGGCCCCGACGAAGGAGGGGCTAGACGGGGTGGAGCGGGCACGTACGATCCGAAGGACAGCAGCCAAAAAACGTCGAAGACGTGGGAAAGGGCCAGGGATCCCGGAGCTCTGCGACGGAAGCCCTGGACCCAACAGCCGGCCGCGCCAGCGGACGCCCGATGGGAGCGAGCCCTGCGAGCATGCTCTTCCTCTTCGGGTTGGACCGCTCCCCTGCTTGGCCGGCCCCGAGGTCGGGGTGAGTCGGGCATCCTGGCCGGCTCCTGCACGAACGTCCCGCCGATGGCGGTCCGCCGCCGGTGACCAGCGACGCTACCCGACCAAAGGCGGCGGACCGCCCGACCTCCGGGGGCGGGCCGGGCCCCTTTCCTTGGCCCCGGCCCGTTGCGCCGCGGTTAGTGCAGTTCGGGGCGGTGGTCGGCGGCGAAGAGGACGGCAACGAGTTCGTTGTGCCAGTCCAGCGCGGCGTGCTGCCGGGTGGTGACCAGGAGCGCGGGGTCCACGCGGGCGTCCGTGGTCACGGCTTCGGCCATGCCCCTGATGTGGGCGGCAAGGTCCGCCGCTGCGTCGGGGCTGTAGGCCACGGGGGATTTCTGCACGATGGTGGCCAGGGTTTCGAGGAACACCACGGTCTGGGCCGGGTTTTCGGGGATGCTGTTTCTCGTGGTCATGGTTCTTGGCTCCTGAGGATTGGGGTCCTGCCGGGCGGTTTCCCGCCCGGCAGGGTACGGCTGGGTCTTAGGCGACGTTGGACATGTAGGGCATCCGGTAGCGGGACGGGAGTTCCGCGGCGGCTTCGGGCAGGTCGTCAGGGCCGTGGGCCTGGCCGTTCTTCCAGTGGAAGAATGCCTGCTCGCTGATCGCGTCCCACTGGCGGGCTTTCGTCCGGTAGTACGTGCAGGTCACGTCACCCTCGCAATAGGTGGCGACGCCGAACAGGTTCCCGATGTTGTCCGCGGTGCGGGTCGCGGCGACCATGACGTAGGGCCAGTTGCCCAGGTCCCAGCCGTCTGCGCCCCAGCTGGGGATGACGGCCCAGCCGTGTTCGCCGATGAGTTCCATCCAGTCGTAGCCGCCGTTGAGGTGGTAGTCGCCCAGCACGGTCACTCCGTCGATGGTTTCGCCGGTGTCCTGCGTGGTCACCGTCTTGGTGGTGATTGCGTTCATGGTGTTGCTCCTTTTTGCCCAAGGATTTCGGTGGGTGGGGCGGCTTAGGTGACCGGCCAGCGTCCCCTCTCCCCCCGTTGTTTTTTGGTTGCTGGCAAGCTCGCTTGCTCGGCGGCCGACGGAGCCCTGTCTACCCGCAGGGCAAGGTGCGGGAAATTCCTGGAGGAAATCAGCGACGCAGGAGCGCCGGAGGGACATTTCCTGCACCGCGGGCCCCGACGAAGGAGGGGCTAGACGGGGTGGAGCGGACGCCTAGAATCCGGAGGACAGCAACCAAAAAGCGTCGAAGACGTGAAACACGGGCCGGGGCGGGCCGGAGCCCTGCGACGGACAGCGCTGGACCCAACAGCCGGCCGCGCCAGCGGACGCCCGAATGCACTGTGTGTGGACCTGCGGTGCCCGCGGGCCGGGCCGAGGGTTCCAATTTCGGGGCCTGGACCTTTGGGCGGGTGGTTCATTCACTTCGTTGTCCCCGGCAGCTGTTAGGGTCCGGGCATGGATGAACTGTTGGTCGGGGCGGATTCCGCTGCTGCACGCGATCTGTCGGGCCGGTCCGGTTTCGACGCCGGGTTCCTCGGTGTGCCGGTGCCTGTTCCGACCCTGGCAGGGGTCGAGACAGTCCTTCTGCCCTACACCCATTTCTCCGTACTCATGCGCCCGGACAAACGCCTGGCCGCGGTGACGGCCCTGGGCATCGACGGGGCGAAGCTGATAAACCTGGACCGATCCGGCATCCAGTGGCGGCTCGATCCCCGGCTCGGCGAAAACCACCAGACCGGGGAGAGGGTTTACGCCCGCAACGACATCGACCGCGGCCACCTGGTCCGCCGGGCCTCAGCCGTCTGGGGCGAAACCCGGGAAGAGGCAGCCCGGGCCAACGAGGACACCTTCCACTACACAAACGCCGCGCCCCAGGCGGCAAAGTTCAACCAGGGCCTGGACCTCTGGCTCGGCCTGGAGTCCTACCTGCAGCGCAACGCAGCCGACAACGGCCGCCGGCTCGTCGTGTTCACCGGCCCGATCTTCAGTGACACCGACCCCGTCTACCGCGGTGTCAACATCCCGCTGCGGTACTTCAAGGTCGCACTATTCCTCCACCACGGGGACCTCGCCGCCACCGGCTACATCGTGGACCAGACACCCGAGCTCGCGAACCTGCCCGACGTCCCGCGGCCCGGCGCCATCGACGAGGCTCCCCCGCTCGGCCCGTTCCGCACCTTCCAGGTCCCCATCCGAGACATTGCCGCCCTGACTGGCCTAAACCTGGACCAGCTCGTGGCCGCAGACCGGATGCCGGTCGCCCGGGCGCTGACCACCGCCCCGGTCACCTCCACCTGGAGACGGCTGAACTCGCCACTGGACCTCGACCTGGACTTCGACCTCAACGGCACGGACTGACATCCCCGACCTGACCTAACCCACCACCGGAGCCACCCGGCAAGGCAGGCTCCGACGGGTGGAAAAAGCAACAGTCTAGGCACGGCGAAGCCCTGCCACTGCCACACCTGACCGGGCCGCCGGGCCGCAGCAGCGGACTCTCCACATGCAGCGCCTTTGGGCCGGGGGTTCCGCCCGTCTCGTGCGCAGGGCCGTGGCAGGATGGGGTCCATTATGGACAGGCGGTTGCGGCGTGCCCCGGACGCTGAATGGGTGCTGATGTACCGGCTCGGACTGAGCCGGAAACGCATCGCTGAGCTCGTGCGCGCCGAACCGGCGGCCGTCGGCTACCACCTGGTGATCGCCCGCCGCCAGGACCCGGGACTCGAAGCCGAACACCGGGCCGCCGCCGACGCCGCCCCCGTCCCTCACCCCTCCCCCGCGGACCTTGCCCGCATGACGGAGGTCATCACCTGGGTCCTGGCTGAAGGCCGGCTCCCCGAGGACCGGGCCGGCGACCGGGGCGAAAGGTCGATGGCGCGCTGGCTCTCCGCACGCCGGCGCGAAGCGGCCCAGGGCACCCTGGACCCTACCTACCGCCAGGGCCTGGCCCGGGTGCCGGGGTGGGCCGGGAACCGCAGGGAAGCAACGGACGAGGCCCGGTGGCAGGGCCGTTTGGCCGACCTCGTGGAATTCCGTGCCGAAGGCCACGACTGGCCGCGGCACCACGGCTACGACTCAGAGCGGGAACATACCCTCGGGGTCTGGATCCACACGCAGCGGTACAAACGGCGCCGCGGTGAACTGGACCCGGTGAAGGCCAAGGCCTTGGACGAGACCGTTCCCGGTTGGCAGGCCGGCAGGACCCGGGGCCGGCGTCCACGACTGTGACCGGAAAGACCCCGCTTCGCCGCAATCCGTGAGGGAGCGCGGGCATAGACTGGGCCTGGTTCTCCAGTCCCCCCAGCTTGGAGAACCGGGCGCCTCCGCGCTTGAGTCCCTTGGGATTCGCGCGGAGGCTTCCTCATAACCCCGGACAGGCGCCCGCCGCGTACCGGCACCAATCCGGGCCAGCAGCGGGAGCCCTCCGGGTTGTGCCCATTGTGGACAGGTGGAGCCCCCTCCGCACAGCTCAGGCTGTCCCCACTGGCGTTCAAGCCGTCCGCCGAAGCCCCGCGCTGGCGCCCGGGTTCTCGGTAGTTTGCGGAGTAGCTATTGAACGAATAGCTCGGAAACACCCAAATGAATCTGTTTCAGGGTTTACATAGTCACTTTAAATGAATATTCTCCTTGAATGACTAAGCAGGAGATGCGCGAACCGACGTTCTTGGTCCTCTCGGCCTTGGCCGGTGGCCCGATGCACGGCTACGCCCTGCTGGCCGAGACGGAGTCCCTCTCGCAGGGCCGGGTGAAAATGAAGCCGGGAACCCTGTATGCCGTTCTTGACCGGCTCAAGGAAGAAGGGCTGGTCGTCCCGGCCGGTGAGCAGATCGTTGATGGCCGGTTACGGCGTTACTACGAAATGACGGACGAGGGAGCGCAGCGCCTGGGAGCGGAGGCTGCCCGGCTGGAGGCCAACGCCAGGCACGCACTGGCGAATCTGAGAGCGCGCGCCGCCGGGATGACCGCATGAGCCCCGAAGCGCGGATGGAGGCCACTTACCGCAGAGCTGTCCGGGCTTCATATCCCAGGCAGTGGCGTGCAGAGTCCGGGGAGGAACTCATCGGGGTGTTCCTGGATGTGGCCGCGGCAGCGCAGCGCAGCAGGGCTACCGTCCCCGATCTGGCGAACATTCTCGTCAGCGGCACTGCGGCACGGTTCCTGCTGATTGTTGGAAAGGTAGCCCCCCGGGGCCGCGACCGTGTCTCGACACTCGCCACGATGCTGGGCACCTCGATGGCAATCTTGATGCTGCTGTTGGGCGAATGGGGACCCTGGGTCCGGGCCGGCAGCCTGCGCTGGCGCCCCACCGGGGCGGGATTCTCCGAGCGGCTGGTGGAGCTGGGACCATTCGTGACCCTCTCGGCAGCTACCTATATTGTGTGGATCGCGGTGTTTTTAGCCACGGTACTGCAGCGCAGTGCTGCCCGCCGGCAACTTCTGATCCTCGCTGTCCTGATGTCAGTACTTCTGCCTTTGTCCAGCTGGATCGGTGGGGTTATGGCTCCGCCACCTGTCGTGTCCGTGGTCATGGTGCTTGCCGCTGTACTGGCTCTTGCCGGCAACGCAACCCGGACTGTCCACCAGCTGCGGCTGGTCCGATGGGGCACTCCGCTGCTCACGGCAGGACTGCTGGCCGTTACGGTGTTCCAACTCCCTGGCCGGGCCATCTTCTTCTACAACGCGCGCAGCGTCGTTGCGGTCGACTCCCATTCCATCAGTTACTCCGTTGGACTGGCCCTCATCCTGGGTACAGCCGCTCTGGCGGCCCCCGCAATCCGCCGGCACTGGGCGGTGGCGCTCTCGATACTTGCACTTCCATTGATGGCTCAGCTTTTCCTGCCACGCGTCCTTTCCGCCCAGGATCTCCAGACGCTCACCATCGCTGTCCTTGTAGCGTCACCTATCGCCGCCCTATGGCTGCGCTGGCACCATCGGCGCACCGTCGCGCCCGTACTCCAACAGGCCTGATCAGGCCAATCAACAACAGGTATGACGGGGCACGAGTCGTCGTACCGCTAATCTCTGCACCCAAAATCCATTCCGGTTTCCGGCGCGCACCGCGGGGCGGAAACCATCCATAACCAAGGGGGACATCATGGAACGACTCAACGCACCAAAGACAACAAGGTTCGTACGCCGAGGGCTAGTGGCAGGAGCTGCGGTCTGCGGCCTGCTGCTAGCCGGATGCGCATCGTCCACCCAACTTTCCGGAGTCAAGGTCACTGCAGCTGAAGGGGGCGTCGCTTTGGACTCCATTGCCGCGGGCGCCACCCTCAGCACGTCCATTGCAGACCGGCTTGAGCGCATCCAGCACACCCAGACAGTAACGAGGCTCCGCTGTATCGCCGACAACGGATTCCCCGATGTTGCAAACCTCATCCCAAATAAGCTCAGCACGGTGCAGGACCAGAACGATGTGTCCGCTGAGGACGTCTTCTTCGCGTCGGCTGAAGACGCCGCAACCAAGGGCTTCGGTCACCCCGTGCCAGCCAGCCCTGCCAAACTCATGTCCCACGACCCCGCCTACGAAGCAATCAGCGACACATGCAACGAACAGGCTTGGCAGGCCCTAGGCGACGACGCAGAGGCAACAGTACTCCAGTATCACCAGCTGCATTCCCGACTCCTCGCGGCACCCATGAACGCTGTTTCAACATCAATGCCGGGCTGGTCCGCAAAGCTCGCCCAATGCCTTTCCGATCAAGGACATCCGGTCACCACCGGCGGCGGAACCTGGGGAATGGACCTCGGCATCACGCTCGGCGGGCTGAAAAGGCCCGACGAGGAACGGCCCACCCCTACAGGAACCAAAGGCGTGGAGATCATCCCTGGAACACCAGCCAACCCCTACATCCCCACAGCGGAGGAATCAGTGCTTGCCTCAGCGCTCTATGAATGCTCCCAAACCACGGGTGTCCGGGCCGAACTGGACCGGATAGCCCTCTCTGCCCAGCAGCAAGCTGAGGCCGACAACGCTGCCGCTATCAAGGATCTGGCCCCGAGGATCCAGGCCCTGGCCGACAAGGCAGGAGCGCTGGCAAGCCTTTGAACCGTTCAGCCACTGCAGCGATCTGAAGCCAGCACCACGGCGCCCTCATGAGCACGTGCGGCGGACACTCATTTGGGGGATGTCGGACGCACGTGCTCATGCTCCTAACTGTCCGCTGGGCCGCTTGTGGGAAGAGCTCCTAGGTCGCCTCACGCCCTGCGGTTCACGCCAAAGTTTCTTGCAGAGCGTGGAGCGAAATGTGCGAGCTCTGGGGATTCCGCCGGGCATTTGGGCAAAGTATGTTTACTGTCGGTCCCGGGAGCTATGATTATTCGAAGATATATTCGAATAAAAGGTGTGTTGTGGGCGTTGTTATTGGTCCCCGCGTGATAAAGGCGGGGGCGTCGTTGTTGTCGGTGCTGATCTCACCGGTCGCTGTCGCGGCCGGGTATCCCTCGCCCGCGCAGGACTACTTCGACGGGCGGATCGACCTGAATGAGCACCTGATCAAGGACGTCACGTCCACTTATGTGGTGCGGGTGTCCGGGGGCTCCATGACCGGGGCAGGGATCAGCGATGGTGATGAACTGATCGTCAACCGTGCCCTGGAACCGGTGGACGGATCCGTGGTCGTCGCGGTCCTGGACGGTGAACTGACCATCAAACGGCTGCGCATCACTAGTGCCGGGGTCGTGCTGCAGGCAGAAAACCCCGCGTACCCGGATATCCGGGTACCGTCCTTATCCGATCTGGTGGTGTGGGGCGTGGCGACCCGATGCCTCCACCGGCTGTAGGGCCGGCCGTGTCTAAGCCGGCGGTGATGCGGCACATGCCGCAGATCGCGCACGTCGACGTGAACTGCTTCTACGCCTCGGCCGAACGGGCCTTCAACCCCGCCCTGGAGGGCCGGCCCGTCATCGTGCTCTCCAACAACGACGGCTGCGCCGTCACCCGCTCCCCGGAAGCCAAAGCCCTCGGCATCCCCATGGGTGAGCCGTGGTTCAAACTCGCCCCCCGCGCCAAGGAATGGGGACTCGTTGCCCTGTCGAGTAACTACGAGCTCTACGGCGACATCAGCGCCCGGGTGATGGAGCTCCTGGGCCGGTACTCGGCCTGGCTGGAGGTCTACAGCATTGACGAGGCCTTCCTCGGCGTCAAGGGCACCCCCGAAGAACTCCTGGCCCTCGGCCGGGACATGAAAGCCACCGTGCGGCGAAACGTCGGGGTGCCGGTCTGCGTCGGAATCGGACCGACGAAAACGATCTCGAAGCTGGCGAACAAGTGGGCCAAAAACAACCCGGCCTTCGGCGGGGTCTGCCACTGGGACTCCGTACCCGCCACAGACAGGGAGACCCTGATGCGGCGCCTGTCCGTCATCGAGATCTGGGGCGTCGCCACCCGGCTGACCAAACGACTCAACGCCCTGGGCATCCATTCGATCCTTGACCTGTCCCGGGCCGATCCTGTCATGATCCGGGACCGCTTCTCCGTGGTCATGATGCGCACCGTCCTGGAACTGCAGGGCACCCCCTGCATCCCGATGGAGGAAGAACGAATCGGCCGGGACCAGCTGATCTTCTCCCGCTCGTTCGCCACCCCCATCACCACTGCCGCCGGGATCCGACAGGTCATGAGCGTCTACGGCCAGCAGGCCTCGGCGCGGCTGGCCAAACACGGTCTGCAGGCCAAGGTCCTCACCGCGTTCGCCGGCACCTCCCACTTCAACCCGAAAGACACCTCTTACCCCTCCGTCAGCATTGCCCTGCCGATGCCCACCGCCGACCCGGTACTGCTCACCAAAGCCGCCCACGCGCTCCTGCCCCGCATCTGCGAGGGCATCCGGTACGCCAGGGCCGGCATCATGGTCACCGACCTCCGCCCCACCGGCAACCAGGCACCCCTGGCCCTGTTCGAAAACCAGCACGAGGAACGCCACATCGGATCCCTCCTGGAAGACATCACCCGCCGGTACGGGCGCGGCTCCATCGGCCTGGGCCACGGCGGCATCCGCGGCGGGCCGGATTGGACCATGAAACGGGACATGCTCTCCCCCCGGTACACCACTCACTGGGACGAACTCCCCCTCGTCAAAGCGGCCTGACAATCACACCTGCACGACAGCACCACGGAAGAACACCCCGATGACCCTTGCACCCGAAGCCCCCGCCCAGATCCAGGACACACTGGTCCGACTCGACGCGGCAGGTAAACCCCTGGCCATCCGCCACGACGGACAGATCTGGTTGGTCGATCCCGACACGGAATCCCGGCACTGGTTCGGAAGAGATGCATGGTGGGACACGCGCCGCACAGCAGCCGTAGGCAGCGGCGACCTGGTCAGCATCGAATACTGGCAGGTTCAGGTCCGCTCCGGCACCCGTTCCTCCCTCCGGACCGCCACGCTCCGCCGGGAACCGCTCTCCACCCAGTGGCTCCTGGAAAACATCAGCGACGCCGACGAAACAACCGAAGAAGAGTGAACGGCCAACCCATCACCGATCAGACCTGGGCCGGCATTCGGACCCTTGGCGCCGTTTTTCGTGGACCAGTAGTCCGCGGGGTAGCGGGATCCCTGAAGCACGGCGTCCAAATTGACGTCGTGCTCCTCACGCCCGTCCGCGAACCGCGCGTCATACCGAATGCTGAGATACCGACTCCTCAACCAACGACGCGTTTTCCAATATGCGGTGGCTCGTATAGCTATCGGCATTTGTGAACTCATGCCTACATCGTCGCCGGTCCGTGACTCGTCCTGTGGCGGACCGCCGATGGAAAGGCTCAACGGATAATCGGACAAACGTGTCCCATTTCCTTAGAGGTGGGACGCCCTCTCAACTGAACTGGTGCTGTGACGGGCCTGTCCAGTGGAACTGAAGGTCTACGCGAAACGCGGGGAGTCGACCTTAGTCCGGAAGGAAGTGACTGTCTGACTGGACACTCAACTGACCATCCATCTTGACACCAAGTCAAGGCTGAAGGATGATTGAACCCTGCAAACCCTGCAAAGCCCACAAACCGTGCAGGACCTGCGAAACCTGCAAAGCTCGCCGTTTGCAGAGAGCTAAGACACTCAAAAACATAAATCAACTAAAAATTAAAAATCCTAAAATCGACAAAATCTAAAAACGACAAAATCTAAAATGAGCAAACATCTAAAGGATTCCTTATGAGTGCTTCAGTTTCACGTACACACTTTCCAAAGGAAGTCGCAACAGCTCTGGGTATCTCCGTGGACTCGATAGGCCGCTACGCCAGGGAGGGAATCATCCCCTTCGAAATGACACCCAAGGGGCATCGACGCTACGACATCGAAGAAGTACGTGATGCGCTTGCCTCAACACTGTCACCAGCCCCTACGCGCCTGGCTCCATCCGCAGCACCGCAGGGCAGGAAGCTTGTCGCCGGACCAGAGGTGCGCGTCAGCCCCCAGTCTCGACTCCGGGAGGACCTGAGGGCCACTCGGACAGTTGAGCGGGAGGACATTGCATCAGACGAAGGAACGGACGGCCGCAACACAGACTCTGTGTTCGACGAGGTATTGGGTCATGCACGCAGAGTGCTGGTCGCGGCCAGCCGATGATTGAGGCTTGTTAACGGAACCAGCCTCCAAACGGAAGAGAAGATATTGAACGAGACAGCCGCCCAGCAGGCGTCACTCAATTTGGCGAACGTTATGACTCGTCTGAGGACTATTTCACAAGGGGATGTGATCTCCCTGGGGGCAGTGAATATCGTAGGGGTTGGCGCGAGTGCCGCGTGGCATTCCACGGCGGAACATGAAGGGCTCGCCGAGCGTGAACCCGGCGAGGAAGTCTGGTCCCTGAGTATCGAGAGTGATGTGGGCTGGTACGTGGTCATAACGCAAGACTGCGACATCGTCCGCGATCCGCGCACTGAGCCTTGCTTGGTCGTCTGTCCGGTCAAGTACGTTCCGGCCGAGGAGTGGCAGACCCTGGCCTCCGGACCCGGGTCACCCCGGTTCTTCCCTCTTCCGGACGGAAACAAGCTCCCTCGCGTGGACGGTAAGTTCCCCATAGCCGACCTCAGGTTCCTGACAAGTGTCGATAAAACGGCATTGCTTCACCCGAGCGTTAAGGTTCTTCATCCGCTTTCCTCACCCCAACGCGGAAACTTCGGACGCTGGGTGGGTTCGCGCTACGCCAGGGTTCCGCACCCTGACAACCTGGAAAGGGACGTGCTGCCCAAGGCGGCTACCCTTATCCGCAAACTTGCCAAGCAGTATGCAGCTGGGAAAACGCAGGACCCGGAAGTTAGGTTGATTGGTGCTGCACGGTCCTGGTACCTGGGCGGCAACGACAAGCGCGTGGTTTATATCCCGATGATTTCCGAGGCCACGGCAAGGGTCACGGGACTATGGGACAACGACGCAGGCGATTTCAACATGAACACAATCCAGGCTGCAACGAAACGCCTGGCTGGCAAACTCCGCGCATCGCTGCCGCCTGGAGCCGGATACGCCTGCTCAGTTGAGCCCACGACACTCCACACAGCCACCGCGGCAGATCTCCTGGAGTGGTCGGAGTGGATTGTCGAGGAAACACAACCGATGCTCTGACACCTTCTCCTCGGCAGGCGTCCAAGAACAATGACACGGCGCTGCACAAAGACGGGAAGCGTCGGATTTGGTGAAAGCAGCGTCCCAGTTCCTTAGAAGTGGAACACCAAGCCAGCTCGTGCAGCGGCGTCCGCTGCTACTGTCAGCCCGGCCCAGTAATCTGGCCTTAGGCGGAATCAACCGCATTGGGGCGAGGCCGGGAGGCAAATTGGAACCGTATGTGTGGCGTGAAGCGGAAGTCAGCTACCCGGACTTCAAAGGAACCGCTCAGCTCGATAAAAAGATCACCGGCACTAACGGATTCACAGTAGCCGGCATCGACCCAGACAAGTGGCTAGTTGTGGGCCTGGACATCGGCGGCGGCGAAGGTGACCACGATCTGCACGTAGTGGCCATCGATAAGGAAACCATTCCCGAGGGGGAAGGCAACGTCTTCGATTACCTGCTCACCAAGCATGGGTATATCCCCGTGACGGACCTACTGCTGCACGACGCGGACCCCTACGAGGTACTGAAAAGCATCACCCACAATTTCGAGCTTCGGATCAGGTCCAGAGGCACAGAGGGGAAACCCATCAAGGTCACTGCCCTTGGCGATATTCCTGAGCAGCGCTGACACCGAATACAGACGAGTAGGCCTGGCCCTGGTTGGCTCACGGGTTCTACCGGCCTTGGCACCTTGCCGGCGGCTAGCGCTGGAGTCACTGCCGGCGATCACCTCAGCCAGGGGCGGCGACCATCACCACGACAAAAACGCGGCGGCCGCGTCCTTAGCGAACTTTGCCTAGGTGTTGCTGGGTGGTTCCAAGCATCTTCAAGAGTCGCCCGACCAAGGATTCCACTACGCCCTCGGGTGATCTTTCCAGCGCGTCGGTACTGACCGTAATCGTGCGCGAGTAAACATCACTGTGCATAGTCTGAGGACGCTCAAAACTCCCCCAGTCGTCTATCGCCGTCATGTGAGAGCGGAGCCCCTTCACATCATTGATACGTAGGCCAAGAGTCCACAG
Organism: Arthrobacter sp. YAF17; assembly: GCF_052113365.1. Classification (NCBI taxonomy): domain Bacteria; kingdom Bacillati; phylum Actinomycetota; class Actinomycetes; order Micrococcales; family Micrococcaceae; genus Arthrobacter; species Arthrobacter sp. YAF17. Next base: position 31,757 of record NZ_JBFRDB010000015.1, read on the forward strand.
GGAGCGGTATCCGTAACGTTCACTGAGAACGTTTGTCCAGAAGGTCAACCGCTGGGCATATGCCACCGCTAGCCCGTCAAGGATGAACTTCTCTTCCGTTCTCCCCTGGTCGGTGCCGCGTCCTATCAGAAGGCGGATCCCTCCGGACTCCTTCAGTTCGACGTCGAGAATTGACCTCTCGCTGAAACCGGCAGGACGCGGCACTTGCGTGGCCTCGTCGGCGTCGCTGTTCATCATCGAGACGCCGAGTTCCCGATGCTTGATTCTTGTGGAGTACTGAGGCGTGGGGTAGACATCGGCCAGGTTCGGCCTGCATTTGTTCTGGCCCGAAACCAAGAAGTTGCGAAGAGCGTCCTTGTCGTCCAGGAACTGTTCCACGAGGTTCGCATTGACTGGCATCAACGGTTCGGCGATGAGATATATATGCCCGTGGTTACGTTCGCTGGGAAGCAGAGGGTCACTCGACTCGGCGGTGTCCAGAAGTCTTATGCCGATGTTAGCCTGTTCTTGGCGGCGCTGATGATGCCTTAGTACTTCGGCGTCTGATAACGCGTGTTTCGATGCGTCTCCTCGCCCGTAGTATTTGCTTCCTGTCATGTGCGGGGCGAGCGGTGACGGCGGGACCGTGACCACTACGAAACCTGTGCCATCACCTAGCTGGATCACTCGGGTCGTTACCGGCAGTGGCGGCTCGATGGCATTCCGTGAGATGCCGTCTATGCGTTCAATCATTCCCTCGACGGCGAGAGGCTTGGGAACGAGCCGCTTGGAGACGCTACCCTCCTTCACCTCCGCGATCCCGATGATGAACATTCCCCCGTCGATGGCGAAACTCGCCAGTGTCTGGGCAATTTGTTCGTTTCGTGCCTGTTCCTTGACTTCAACGTAATGCGACTCAGACAACGCTCCGCTTCGGATGCCCTCCACGATATCTGCCTCGCTGGCGGGTTGCCACAACTTTGCCACTCTGCCCCCATTTGATGGTCTGGTAAAGGTGCAGCGTAAGCCGCCACCGATCCAATTTACGCTGGCTCCCCCGATTGATGTCACATCCCGTAGAGCTAGGCAGGGTGTCCCACTTCCTTGGAACTGGAACAGTCCGCCGGCAACCACTCAGGCCGTCCCGCCCTGCGGTTCACCACAAGCAATGTCGGGGGCACATGAAAGTGTAGGTGCATGATGTTCGAAACCGACCAGTCCAGGGTCCCTAGGGCCTACGTCGCGCTTGCGTATGACCACCTCCACGAGGACCGCGATAAGGACTTGATGGCCACCATCGCATGGTGCCTGGACCACGCGAGCGGTGACGCCAGTTCCGTAGGGATTCAGACTGGCCGTAAAGATGACCTCGAAGACGAACCCCTCCTCAGGGACTTCATCGCGTCGGGCGCCAAGGTTTACTCGGACTTCCGAGGGAAACTTGGTGCCCTGCCATCCGGGCCAGTCCTGCTGTACCGCCCCCTTCCACAGCATTTGTGGGAGGTAGAGACCAAAAGATCCTCCGCAGCCGTGGCCGCGTTCGAGATTGCCGGCCCAGAGCACTACCTGCAGAGCGTTGGAACGGAAGGCATGGTTGGCTGCCAGCCTTGGGTCACGGCCTTTAATCCAGTGCACCTCGGCGGCCCCGCCATCAGGGTCAAGGAACCAATCATCAATGATCCCGTTGTAGCCGCTGCCCTGGATACTTTCACTGATCTCATCAATTCCTCGACAGGCTTGACCGACAGCCGGGATCGCTCGACAGTACTGGAAGGACTCACCAAACTGCGAAAAGCAGGTCATCTTTTTGATCCGGAGGATCTTCTGGCCGGGGCGCTTATGCGCAATTGGCGTGGGGATGCAGCCGTGCAGCTCAAGGTCTTCGCATCGRAAATCAACGCAGGCAAACGGAAACAATTCACGGAACGGATGCGTCCCAACATCGTTGAGATCTGGCGCAGTGAAGTCCACTAGACCTCATTGAGCCTGGGCAGAGGCGGTAGTTGCACCGGCAGAGGGGCCACTACCCCCCTGCTTGCCTGTGGGCTCGTGATACCTACCTAGCCCAGGCGCGGCTCGTTGCTCTATCAGAGGGCCTGGGGTGGGTGTGTACAGCGATTCACCATCGGGGGCGTGCGATCAATGGCCCGCCAGTTCTGCCGAAGGATTGCACTCTATTTCTCGGCCTTGGTAAGTGGTAGACCATGTTCTCCTTGCGGCCTAGAGAAGGTATCGGTAGACAGTGGCGCGGGAGACTCCAAGCATCTTGCCGATGTCGGAGGCGCTGATCCCTTTGCCTTTAAGTTCCTTGGCCCGGGCAGCGGCAGCGTCGTCTATTTTCCGGGGCCTTCCCCCTTGGCGGTTGTTGGCCGCGGCCGCGGCAAGGCCGGCCCTGGTGCGTTCGATCATCGTGTCGCGCTCCAGCTGCGCAAATGCCGCCATGATCGTCAGCATGGCGGTGCCCATGGGTCCGGTTGTGTCGAGTCCTTCGGTGAGGGATCGGAAGCCGGCCCCCCTCTCCCGAATGTTCTCGATGATGTCCAGGACGTGACGGGTGTTGCGACCCAAACGGTCGAGCTTCCAGACGGTCAGTACGTCGCCGGTCTCCAGCCGGTCCAAGGCTTTGGACAACTGAGGGCGTTCGACCGTGGATCCGCTGACCCCATTGTCAGCGAAGGTCCGAGCTGCGCCTGCGGACTTGAGCGCAGTGAGCTGCAGATCAAGGTTCTGTTCCGCGGTCGACACCCTCGCGTAACCAATAACAGCCACGTCCGACCCACCATTCTCTTTATCCCGATCAAATTGCAATTCTGAGACTATCTGTTGTTGGACGGCATTCTGAGACTGTGGAAGGGTGTGTCGAACCCCGAAATCCTCGGTGGTCCTCACGCGCCCCGGCAAGCCGCACCACCGTCTCAGTAATCGATCGTTTGTGAGACTGAGGTGTGTCAAAGATGTGGGAGGGTGCCTGGCAGTGCGGTGGTGTCTCCGCAATGGCCTGAACCAGGTTCCATCAAGTTCGGCCTGAGTCCGAATCTGTTCTAAGCCTATGCTTGGAGCTTCTCAGGACAATGGGCGACCAAAATTGGACATCAATTACAAGTATCATTCGCTAAGAGCGTTGCTTTAGCAGTCGCCGCGTGGACTACCCTGCAGTTGGGGTTGAGGGGAATTGACGACAATGATGCACGGTTCTTGCATGGCGGATGCTCCACTTGGACTGCGAAAATCCGAGAATTCTAGCGGATGGACGGTTGAGCTCGGATGACGGGCACGCTCTCCGACGAAGACCTCGCACGCGCCTTAACTCACATGGCTCGGGACAACCCGGACCTGTTCGCATCCACGCTGCACCATGGCACGCCAACGCTGCTCCCAGACACAAAAACCACAATACGGACTCACTACGTTATGAGCGACGCTTCGGGGAACGTTCGGGTTTCACAACTGGCTGAGGTCCTCGCTGACCAGATTGTCTTCTTCTGTATGCCGCGCTCGGACATCAAGGAGATGAACGAACTTCCGGAAAATCAGAGAATACCTGCTAATAATCTTCTGTACCGCCGGGCCAAACAGACCTTTGCCAAAGCCCAGCCCCTGACAGGCGAAGGTTCCGAACTTCTACTCTTTGCTCTTCTCGAAAATATTCTCCGTGTCCCTCAAATCATGACAAAGATGTCCTTGAAAACGAGTGAGAACGTGCACGTCCACGGTGCGGACGCGGTCCACGCTGCGCTCGTTGAAAATGGAAACCTCGCGCTCTACTGGGGTGAAGCCAAGATGTACGACAAAATCGGAGCCGCACTGACATCGTGCTTCGACAGTCTCGAACCATACCTCCGAATGGATTGGGATGTCATACGCCGAGACCTGTTCCTGATCACGCACTTTTTGGATGCCGCCGACGACGCTGTGAAGCTTCGGCTACTACAGTTCTTTGATCAATCCAACGCAGCTTCGGTGAAGGTGGAAGCGCGCGGAGCGTGCGTCATAGGGTTCAGCCTGGATGACTACCCCACACTTCCGCATGAATTGGCAAGAGTGGAGTCCGCGATCAACGAAAGCCTTGCGAATTGGGCTAAGAATGTCGGGGCCAAGCTCAAAGCCAGGAGCCTAGAGCATATTGAAATTGAGGTCTTTTTGGTGCCAGTGCCATCCGCGCAAGGCTTCCGCAATACGATCCTTTCAACTCTCGACATTCCCTTGCCTGCAGAGAAGGCCCAAAAGAAGTGACAAGCGTCGTGAACTTCGTCGAAGAAGTCCTGTCCCTTCCGGGCTTTCGAAAATCTCTCACCAGCGCAGCCGTGCTCACACTCCGACAGGAATTAGGCATGGTGACCGGAGGGCCACACGTCGAACCCGTCGACTGGAACTTCGCTCTAATGTGCGCCAGTGCACTTACGGCTTACGAAGAGGAAGCCGCCAACGAGGCGGTCTTGCGTGTTGCCCAATCTTGTCTCCTTGCAGGAAACATGGCGACGGCCGAGCAGAAGACGGCGGCCGTATTGCTTTTGGAGCGTGAGGGTAACGTTCGGGCCAAAGAGCTTGCCGGCGCGAAGGGAATCGCGGATTTGACGGCGCTAGACAGTGCTCCTCTAGACCTGAGATTGGACGCCGGAGCGCGCGTCTCGCAGCTAACTGTGGACTCCTCTGACGACTCGTTTGTGCTGAACACTTTTCAGAAGGAGTTCTGGGATAAGGCGCAGGAGCCCGGATGGCTGAGCATCTCGGCACCGACGTCGGCCGGCAAGTCCTTCATCGTTCGGACTTGGATCAAGGAACGCCACACACGTAACCCGGACATAAAGATTGTTTACCTTGCACCGACTCGCGCGTTGATCGAGGAAGTCAGCACTGGCCTCCGCGCTGAACTAGGTCCGTCAGTCACGATACAAACCCTTCCCTGGAATCTTCAGAGTGCCACTTCAACAATGCCATCGGTCTTTGTATTCACTCAGGAGAGACTGCACATTCACTTAACTAGCAATTCCGATTTTATTCCGGATTTTCTATTCGTGGATGAAGCTCAAAACTTGGGGAGTAACTCACGAGGGATTCTGCTCTCACAGGTCATTTCAGAATGCGCCAGCAGAAATCCAGCGGCTCAGGTAATATTTGCAAGCCCTCTTTCCGAAAATCCTGAGATCCTAGTGGAGTCCGCAACGGGGAGCGTACCTGGCAGGCATATCATCGGCGAATCTGTGACTGTTACGCAGAATCTCATCTACGTGAACCAGGTTCCCCGCAAGGGGAAACAGTATCTTCTGCGCACAAGGTACAGGGGTCAGGAACATGACCTCGGAACCGTTGAGTTGCCCGATGTCCCATCTGCAGGTCAGAAACTACCATATCTGGCGCATGCGCTCGGAGGCGATGGTGGAAATCTCATCTACGCCAACGGCCCTGCAGAAGCTGAATCTTTCGCCAGACAAATTTACGGCCTACTTGGACCTGCTACGGATAGTTCGTCGGATGAACTAGCGGATCTCAGTGAGTTCATTCGGGAAACAATTCACGAGAAGTACCTCCTAGCGTCTTACGTTCTCCGTGGGGTTGCGTTCCACTATGGTGACATACCCCTCAGCCTCAAGCTCCGCATTGAAGAGCAGTTCAAAAAGGGAAATATTAAGTACCTGGCCTGCACTTCTACATTGCTGGAAGGCGTTAACCTCCCATGCCGTAATATTTTTGTCAGAAATCCTAAGAAGGGGGTTTCCAATGACATGTCAACTGCTGATTTCTGGAACTTGGCTGGTAGAGCTGGTCGGTGGGGAACAGAGTTTCAAGGGAACATATTCTGCGTCGATACCGATAAGCCGAATGTGTGGAAAAGCGTTCCCACGGATCGCGTCCGGATGCCAATCAGTGTCACTGCAAAATCTATGTTAGAAGCGCCGAGCGCAGTAATCGAATACATAGAGGACGGTGGTCCAAAAACTGGCAAAAGGACGAAATTTTCACAAGAGACGGAGTCGACCCTAAGCTTCATAACTTCCGAAGCAATTCGTGGGCGGAGCATCCGCCAAATCCCTGGACTGGACACGAGCGCCAGCGACACCGGCGATCTAGACACGTTGGTTGCCCACATGTTGGAAAACATCTCCGTGGACCATGAGGTCGTCGCACGTCACTTTGGGGTGAGCCCACTGTCCATGGAGCGATTGCGAAAAGCGATCGAATCGGCCGATCTCGCGAGCATCCAACTCGTCGACCCAAGAGCTGATGATGCCTTTGAGTCGTATAGAGACGCCTTGGCGGTTATCGATGAGCACTTAGGAGGGCCTTTTGGGAATGGTGACTATCGCCTCTCCGTGGCCAATCTTCTAATTCATTGGATGCGTGGTCGGCCATTGCGAACCATTATCGAGGGCCGAGCAAAGTACCAACGAGACCGCAAGATGGAGGTGAACTACCCAACCCTGATCCGAACTGTTCTGGGCCAGGTCGAGAAGATAGCCCGTTTCGAGGCCCCTAAGTACCTCTCTTGCTACTCGGACATCGTTGGGTCGGAAGCTGCCAGACGCGGTACTGACGTCCCGGATCTCATGGACGACATACGTCTCATGCTTGAGCTCGGGGTGACAAGGCGTACGGAGATGTCCCTCATAGCCAACGGATTGTCCCGTGGTTCGGCAGTCCAGATCGGCCAGCTCTTCCAACAGCATGATTTGGACGAAGCGGCGGTCCTGGGTCTGCTTCTTTCCCACGATTTCGAGGTCGAGAATCTTCCAGCCTTCGTGCACAAGGAGGTTCGTTCGCTTGTGGAACGACTGACCGTATCTATGTCCCAGGGCTCAACTCCACCGGCCGGTTAGCCCCCGGCGAGAAAAAATGACACCTCTGAACTCCTTGGCGTTCCCTCGGCCTTCGTTAGTAGCGAACAGTCATCCGGCGCGATTACAAAGCCCTAAGCTTTTCTTATGGCACAAAGAGTAGTAACCCTTTTAGAAGATGACTTCGACGGCTCCAAGGCAAGTGAGACACTTTCGTTTGCCCTTGACGGCGTCGAATACGCAATCGATCTCAATGATGCTCATGCAGGCGAATTGCGTGAAGCATTCAGCCGTTACACCAAGGCCGCCCGAAAGACTGGCGGGCGGGCACGGACAACTCGTCCAGCTTCATCCAATGCCCGCGAGGTCCGGCTTTGGGCGGCCGAACAAGGCTTGCCAGTCAATACCCGCGGCCGTATCCAGGCTGAAATCATGGAACAGTACGAAGCCTCGCACTGAGGGCAGACCCCCAGCCTCGGAGTTCAGCCGTGTGGATAGCGGCTGGGTCAAGCACAGAATCCCATCTGAGATACTCGTACTCTCGTCCGCCGCCGCTCACATGCCGTTGGCGGCGGTGCGGCCATGCATACTGTGTTCTCCCGGCGGGCGGCCGCCTCAACGATCAGGCCGTGCTCTCAGCCATCTTTGAGTCGCCTACCGCCGGGAAGATTTTCACCCCATGACGGGTACATGGCACCGTCATTGTGTTCGGCTTCGCGGCGCGCCGTCTCTGCTTCTATGGCTTTCGCCACGAAGTGGCTCCAGGTGTTATCCCCTTCGGCGTAGCTGGTCGCCCGGTAGGCGGCCCGGGCCCGGTTTCGCAACGCAGCTGGGATACTCACCGTCATGTTCGCTGTTTCGGTTTCTTTGGGTTCTGCCTTCTTTGGTGTCTCTGGCCGGTGTCCGGGGAGCATCCGTGCCAGCGGCGCCTCGGCGGCCGGCGCTGCTGTGCGTCGCGGGGGCAACCCGAGTGCGGGTCGGCTGGGTGTCGGTTCGGCACTCACGCGTTGATCTCCTGTGATTCTGCGACGGCGATGCGACGGGTTACTTCCATGGCGACTGCATGGAGGTCTTCGGCCACGCTGGAAGCCGACTTTGGGCCGGCATTGCCGGCCTTCGCTTCACCTCGCAGGACTTCCCACCACTTCGGTCCCTTGCTGAGCTCCCGCTCGAGCTCGTGAGCCAGCAATCCACGCTCACGGCACGCCTGGGCCGTAGCCTCCGCGTGGCGGATGCTCATCGGGAATAACACTTCGTCTGTGCCAAAATCGGCGGTGAGGTGGTCGCGGGTGACCTTGTGAACCTGCTTGGAATTCGTACCGGTACCGACGAGGACGACGCCCAGAAGGTCCAGAGAGGGATTGAGGCCAACAACGCTGTCCATGCGTGCCGCAACGGCAGCGACACCCTTACGGCTGGACATATCAGTCTTCAGCGGTACCAGTGCGTAGCGGGCGGCCGCTACCGCAGCAGCCTGCAGGGGCTCATTTCCGGGCGGGCAGTCGAGTAGGACCAGATCGTACTCCCCCGCGACGCTGGCAAGCAGTTTGGCCAGCGCCAGCTGCGCAGCGTCACGATCCTTCTGGGCTTTGGCTCCAAGGAATGCCGCAGCATCGTCAAGATGGGGTCCACCGGCAATGACATCCAGGTTGGGTCGGACGCTGGTCAGCAGGTCGGGCTCTCCCCCGAAACACAGCGAAGCCGCCAGGCTTCTACCGCCGTCACCCTGGTCGGCGTAGCCGAGATCCTCTGCAAGGTTTCCTTGAGGGTCGAGATCCACGAGGAGCACACGCGATCCGCCCTCAGCGAGGAGTCCGCCTACGTTGGCCACCAAGCTGGTCTTGAAGACCCCGCCTTTGCCGTTGATTACCGCGATAACGCGGCTTAAGGCACCGCGGTCCAGATCGTGTTTCATCAAATCCCCTTCCAGAGTGATCCCAGCGTAGCCAGTAACACCGGCTTTACTTGTGAAGCTTGTTTCCGTGTCTTCGCTTTTTTCACTTGTGAAACCGGCGAAGCAAGCAAACACTTACCAACTTGCTTTGCCGGATTTACTGGGTTTCCTGTCTTCGCTTTTTTCACTTGTGAAACCGGCGAAGCAAGCAAACACTTACCAACGTGATCTGTTGGATCCATATGGTCTACCAACGCCGGCGCTTTACGCAGCTCGCCACAACGTCCCGATCAAGTCCTGTTCGGTTTCTGAGGGAGGGATCCAGTAGAGGTCGGAGTCAGGTTCGTCCACTTCGTGTTCAGCAAGTTCGGGCGCGAGGTTCCTGTCCAACCAGGCGTGCCAGGCTGCGCGTTGCTTTCGGTGGGTACTGATCTGCTCGGCGGCGTCGTCAAGTGCACCGAGCCGCCGGGCCAGGGCTGTCAGACTGGTCCCGGCCGTGATGCTCCATTGCCCGTGCCGGCGTTCGATCATGTTGTAGCTGCTCATGGCGGCAAGTGCCGTTTCGACGGCTGTGCGGCTGAGGCCTGTGAACCGAACGACTGCTGCTGTGGTGGGGGAGAGACGTCCGCGTTCGATGGCTTCGTAGACGAGGGCAGCGACGTCGCCCAGGGCACGAAATACAGGGCGGATGCCATGGATCTTTCCGCTGCGCCAGGAGAGCTCCCGGGCAAGTTCTTCGAACTGCTGGGGGAGTTGGATCACGTAGGTATCGGCGTTGCGGCCGCGGGCATCGGCAATTTTGGTCAGGATGCCGTCTGAGGCTTGTTCCAGCATCGGGAGCAGCCTGGAGACGGTGCCGTGGTGTTTGCCCAATGCAGTGGCGAAGGTGCGGCAGCCTACGTCCAGCAGGTCGGTTTCCATAGTTCGCATGTAGCCGAGTACTGCGCGAAGCAGCAGGCGCAGGCTGAGGCCTTCGCGGCCGCGTTCTTTGAGTCTGTGATCCAGGACTGCGTAGAGGACATTTTCAAGATCATTTACGAGCTGGTGTGCACCAGCTTTGCTGCTGGTTCTGCTGGCCCCCCCTGTGGGTACTGGGGGGCTTGTGTCGTTAATACGGGCATTCCTTCTGCCGGCTCGCGGGGTTCCCGGTTTTTGGATCCAGCGGCGGGCCTCGGCCCACTCTTTATCGAGGAGGCGTTCCTGTCGGTCGGCGTCGGTGTAGAGGGCTGCGAGGCCGGGAAACTGGCCCCCCAGTTCGAGACGGACCTGATCCAGGGTCCAGCCACAGGAGGCGAAGTGGTTCAGCACCGCCATGCGGGCTTCTGACGGGCTGGCGTACCTGGCGGTGTCGTACAGGCCGGTGCGGGCCGCCAGGCGCAGTGGGGACTGGCTTCCGCCAAAGGGGACCGGACTGACACCGCTCGCCGTCGCCGGGGCTGACATCTTGGCGGCGCGGGCCTTTAGCTCGCGTGCACGTTTGAGCTCCGGTGCCAGATGGCGTCGGAGGGCCGCGACAGCGTGGACAGGGTTGCGGCGTCGCAGCACGTCGTATGCCTCGTTCAGGGGCGTGACGAGTATCTGGTGGCCGCCGCGTTTGTGGGCACTTCCCGGGACCCGGATACAGCCGTCGGTGACGTTCTGGTGCGGGCTGGGGTCAAGGCTGGCTGCTATCAGTGCGAGGGCTTCGATCAACTCACGAGCCGCTGGGGCTTCCATGCGCTCGGCCAGAGGAATGTAGAGGTGGCGTCCGCCGCTGGGGGAGTAGTCCGCGATGTAGCGGATACCGCAGCCTTCCAAGATGCCCCCGAGGTGTCGGGCATCGTCGTCGACGACGCCCTGAAGCGCTTTGGAAGTGTCCAGGTCAAGGCAGAGAGTCGCAACGGAGCCATCTGCTCCGTGAATGGGAACGGCCGCCGGCTGTTTCGGCAGGGAAGCGGTGATCCGGGGAGGGTTTAGCGGCCGCGGATACTGGAATCGCCCGCCGATCCATCGTCCCGGGCGGTAAGTCGGTGCTCCAGCGATTAAGGGAGCGAGAGCCCATGCCATAGCGGGCGTGACTTGACGCGCGGATTGCAGCGCGTCAGTTATTGACGGCAGGGTCGCGACAGGTACCATAGACAACAGCTAGTCCTTTCGGGGTATAGCAAATGGAGCGCCCCTCGCGGGGAGCTTGTTAAGTTCAGATCGTTGTCCGCCAAGATTCGGATCTGAACGTCATACTTTTTGAAGGCCCGCCTAGTGCGGGCCTTCAGTCTTTAACTGGCCTTAGCGATAGGCAGGGACTCCTGGCCTTCTAGGGCATCAAGGTCGATGGTGCTTAGGTGCTCGTGCAACAGCCGCGCGAGCAGCTCGGAGCGGCTCTCAGAGGTTATTTCGACAACCCTGGTGAGCTTTATGGCATCCGCGCGCGGAATCTTGGATGTGACGGTCAGACGATCGCCCTTATGCATCTGTGCCATGGATCCTCCTAAGTTTTGTGTACCGAGCACCAGCCAATATCAATCAGATTGCCTTAAGTGGGATATTGGCGTCGTGTCGCGACAATATCCGCGGAACCCGTCATGGGACGCCGTGGCCGCCATCGACCGGGCGGGCAATCAAGAAAGTCATGACTCAAATATGTCACAACCTCGCAAAATTTTAGATATGGGGCGTTTGTCGGCGCGGTTCAGCGCTTCCAGGCCCGTCGAACGATGGCTTCGACGTCAGCAGCATCGGCATATGCGCTGCCGCCGGCGTTCCGTGCGCCACGGAACAGGTTCCTGGTTGCCAGGAGTGAGCGGAAGTACTGTCCGCGGCGGTCGATTCGTCGGGCCTGGACGCCGAGGAATCTTGCGGCTTCCCGTCGGTTCATCCCGGCGGCGATGCAGATTTTCACTGCTTCGAAGATGACCCGGTATGCGGCTTCGTTTTCATTGTTGACCTCGGCGAGGATGCGTTTGACGGCCTGTTGGGCATCTTGCGGCGTGGGGTCCATGAGGCAGCCTTTTCTAGTCGATGGAGAGGGCTGAGCCGAGCTCAGTCTGTGCAGCGCGGTTTTTCCGGGCGTAGGCGAAGAGTGCCAGGCCGATCACTACGAAGGCCGTGGAGATATAGGAAACGACCATGAAAAGGTAGGTGGCGTCGCCGGTCGCGCTTAGCTCGACCGGATAGGTGAAGGCGCGTACCAGTGACAGCGCAAAGCCGGCAGCGATCAGTCCGGACGCGATCCGGCCGATTCTCAGTGGATTCTTACGGGAGTCCTCGAAGGCGGGCTTGATGAGGGGGAAGACGATGTAGGCGACGTAGGCCAGCACGAGCCATGTATTCAGGCGCACGCTCGGCTGAGCAGCGTAGTCCAGCAGCTGCGGTGACGGGTTTGGGGCTTTGGTCGCCAGGAGGGTGCCCAGCAGGCCCGTAGCGACGATACCGAGCATGGCCGCTCCCGGCGCCCCGACAGTCCACCGGCGGGCGAACGGTGAGGCGTAGGTAGTGCTGAGGTGCCCGCCCAGGAACGCGACGGCGACGAGGGCGAAGTATTTGGAGATCAGGTCGGTGCCGTTGGTGAGCGGCACGAGTGCTTCCACGCCCATGTAGACCGGGGGCAGGAGCAGGAGATAGGCGAGAGTCAGGAGGATGCCCGACAGGGCGATGCTGCTGGCTTTCCCCTGCAGTGCGTGCTGGTGTCCCAGCACGGGAGTGTTGATGCGTTTGAAGGTCAGGCTGCCCAGAAGAATAAGCATCAAACTTACCGGGACGACGGTGAGCGGGTTCATCCCAGGAGTTCCGTCATTTTCTCCGCGTATTCGCGGGCTTCCTTCCGCTGCTTCACCCGCCGCTGCAGTAGATGAATCCGGGCAGAAATGGCCTCGACCAAAACATCGTCGGAAACTTCCAGCAGCTCATCCTCGCGAGCCCTGATCTGCCAGCCGCCTTCGGCCGGCGTGATCAATTCCGTCACCACAAGTCCGGTGGCGAACGAGCCTCCACCTGCTCGTGAGGCTGCAATCGCCAAAGACGGGTTCAGCTTGTTTTCGGTGAGTTGGGTGGCGATGTAGGTAAGCGCCATGCCTGTTTCCTGGGACATTTGCTGGCGAATGTCCCCCGGGTCGATGGAGTCGATCCAAGTCCGGACTGAGCCGTCATGCGGGAAGGGGATGAGGTCGATTCCCTTGCGGAGCTCGCGGGGATAGTGCTTCTTGGACGTGCGGAACTGTAGCTCGGCCATGAGGTCGGCGTGATGGACCTGGCTCAAGATCTCGGCGGAGGACGGTTCTATGGGCCGGGTCTTGATGACCTGGTACGGACTGAAGACGCTGAGCGCGTCGATGACGTTCATTCCGGTGGCCCTGGCGATGGCAATCACGGTGGACTCTGCAACGTTTCCGCGCCTGAGCTGGTTGTTTAGAGTGCCCCGATTTATACCGGTCAACGCACTCAGCGCAGTCGGGGAGGGGCTGAGGGATCGCCCTTCCAACCACTCCCGAAATTCGGCGGCTGAGACAGGCACGGACACTCCTTAGACAAAGGGCATGAGACAAGCGCGGGTGATCAATACCTGTTAGGATTGAACCAATAATTAAACAAACTCAGATAATTCAAACCTTGTATTAATCCATCGTAGCTTCTGGGATCGAGTTTAGCCGGGGCCCGCCTACGATCCATGACCGCAAGGCAGTACCAGCACACAAGCGCAGGGGGAAGCGTGAAGCCGTCCAAGATGCTCAGCACCGGAGCCGCCGTAGCGGTACCCGTGGTGCTGACCGGTCTGGTCTTCTCCATGCTGCTGTTGCTGGCCCCCGCCAAACCTGCGGCGGCCGACTGCGGGCCGGCGGTTTCCGTCGTCATCGACGGCACCACCAAGGTTGAGGGGTATACGCAGGAACAGCTGCAGAATGCCGCAGCCATCATGGGTGCCGGGAAGGCACAGGACTTGTCGGTCAACGGGCAGATGATCAGCGTAATGGTGGCCCTGGGGGAGTCGGGGTTGCGGGTGCTCGATACCGGCGACGGTGCAGGCCCGGACTCACGCGGGTTGTTCCAGCAGCGCGACAACGGCGCGTGGGGTTCCTATGCAGACCGCATGAACCCCACCACGAGCGCAACCAACTTCATCAAAGCACTGAAAGGCGTGGCCGGCTGGGAGCTGTTGGAACCGACCATTGCCGGCAACAGGGTCCAGCGCAACGCCGACCCGTACCACTACCAGAGGTACTGGCCCGAGGCCGTCAAACTCGTCCAGGCGCTCTCGAACTCGAAGTTCTCCCTGCAGGGCAGCGACTGCGCCATCCCGGGACAGCCGGGCGCGGGGGATGACTACCCGTGGAAGAACTCCCCGACCTGGTTGCAGGTCGGGGCAAACTCGGCCAGCACCTCACCTCTCGGCATGTACTACCGCGAGTGCGTGGACTTCGCCCTGTGGCGGGTGAACCAGCAGATGGGTTCAACCAGCGCACCGTTCAAGTTCCTCAACGGCTCCTTCCGCCCGGACGGGCAGGGCCTCGGCTCTGCCCTGACCTGGAAGGCCGGCTGGGACGCCAAGGGCTGGGCCTCCGGCAGCACACCCCGGGCCGGTGTCGTTGTTTGGTACGCGCCCGGCGCCGGGGGAGCGGACCCGAGCTTCGGCCACGTCGCGGTGGTCAAGGAAGTCAAGGACAACGGGACCTACGTCGAAGAGGGCTACAACGGCAACCCGGCCCCGGCGGACCACAGCTACTACACCCGGACAGTGACCAACACTGTCCCCTCCGCTTTCCTGTACCTGCCCACCCAAGAGGAGAAGAAGTGAAAAAGCCCTTGACCCTTCTCGCCGTGGCGCTGCTCTGCGTGTCCTGCGCACCGGTGGCGAACACGACGCCGGCACCGGTGGCATCAACCAGCCAGCCCGCAGCGTCCGCGCCGGTCTCACTGAGCGCCAACAGCGGACCCCAGGCGCCCGGGGGTACCGTCCCGGCCACCATCGGCATCACCTGGGATCAGGCCAGCAAGGACACCGCGGTGGAAGTGGCAGGGAAGGCCATGGCGGACTTCGCCCGCCCCATGGTGGAGGAAAAGCAGTGGGCTAATGACCTCGCCCGGTGGCTGACCCCGCAGGCCACCGCTGACTACTCGGCAGTGGACCCGGCCAACATCCCGGCAAGCCGCGTCACCGGCCCCGCCACCCTGAACGTCGATGAAGCCAACGGCTTCGGCGTCATGGCAGCGGTCCCCACCAACGCCGGGACCTACACGGTGCAGCTGCTCCGCTCGGGCAAGGACGCCCCGTGGAAGGTCAACCGGCTCACCCCGCCTTCGTCCTAAACGCCGCCCCTCCATCCCACACACGTAAGGAAGAAGCTCATGGGTACTACACCAACCGAAGTCATGGCCTTTCCCAACATCAGGGCCATCGTCCGCGACAACGGCACCGCCGAGGTCGTCGTCGCGGGCAACTCTCGCATCGTCCCCGCCGGAGACTCCGTGCAGGAACTCCGCAACAACGCCCTGGCCCTCATCGTCGGCGAAGCGCAGACCCTCCAGCGCCCCGTACGGGTCCGCATCGAGGATCCCGAGGGCCACGGCGAACTCATCGTCCACCCGGACAACAAGATTGAATCTGTCTCCTACGAGCCAACTCCGGCCCGCCGCCGGGCAGAAGCCCCCGAAACCACACCCAAGGCAGTCGTCCCGGCGATCATTGAGACCGTCCCTGCACAGGCGCCCGTGGCCACTCCAGCAGAATCCGCGCTAGCTCCTGCCCCTGCAGCACAGGTGGACGCCCAGCCGTGGCCACCAGCCCCCGTCGCAGCCGATACCGTTCCGGTGCCGGCCAACCCGGAACCGCAGACAGCTGTCGGTGTTGAGGAAGCTGCGCCGACGCGGCGCAGCCTGAAGGAAACCTCGTTCCTGGTCAGCGCCCCGGTGCTGGAACCTGCCACCCAAGGCTGGCGCGGAACCCTCACGCGCCTGGGACTGCGGATGGACCCCTCAGAGGAAGAACTCACCGAACGCGAGGACATCCGCACGGTCAGCCAGCACTGGCCCGGCCCCCGGACCATTGCAGTCGTCAACCGCAAGGGCGGGGCCAACAAGACCCCCACCGTGGTCATGCTCTCAGCCATCCTCGCCCGCTACAGCGGCGCCGCCACGGTCGCGTGGGATAACAACGAGTCCCAGGGCACCCTCGGCTGGCGGACGGAAAAAGGCTCCCACGACCGCAGCGTCCTGGACCTGATCGACGCCTCAACAGAACTGCTCTCCCCGTCAACAAACGCGGCCGAAATCGCCAAGTTCGTCCATCACCAGACCGCCGACAAATTCGACGTCCTGCGCTCGGACGAAAACGAAGAAGGGGACCACGAAGTCACCGCCGAGGAAGTCGACATCGCCCACCAGGTCCTCACCCGCTATTACCGGCTCGTGGTCATGGACTCCGGCAACACCGCCCGGGCCGCGAACTGGCGCCGGATGATCGACCACACCAACCAGCTCGTCGTCCCCGTCACCGCCATCGAGGACCGCGCAGAAGCCGCCCGACTGACGCTGCAGACCCTGGAATCCCGTGGCGGCCACGACGCGGAACTGGCCCGCAACGCCGTTGTCATCGTCTCTGAGTCCACCGACGCCAAGCGCAGCATGAGCGGGGATGCCCTAAAGCGGGCCAAGGACGAAGCGCAGCGGATCGCTGACGGCTTCGCCCCGTTCGTCCGCGCCGTTGTCCGGATTCCTTACGATCCGGCCCTGGTCAACGGCCCCATCCGCTACGAAGCCCTCCAGCCCGCCACCCAGCGGGCATGGCTCGCGGCCGCGGCCGCCGTCGCCGCCGGCTTCTAAACCACCCACCACCGAACTTCGAGAGGAGGAACCATGCAGCAGTCCCTGAACCCCTGGATCACCCGCCCGGCCACCGCCGACGGCGCGGAGACAGCAACCCCGGAGGCGCACGTGCCGCCGCCGGCCGTGATCAGTGAGCCGCTGCGGGGAATGGTTGAACCGGACGCCGCAGACCGTCTTGGCCGCCGCACCGTCGCAGGCTCCGCCGCGCTGTGGGTCACCGGCGCCCACGGAGGGTCCGGTGAAAGCCGCATCGCTGACCTGATCGGCGGGGCACGGGCGACCGGTCACTGCTGGCCCGTTCTCCAGGACGGCAGCAAGCCCCGGGTGCTGCTGGTCTGCCGTGCAGACATGCGCGGCCTGACAGCTGCACAGAGCGCCCTAACGCAGTGGGCATCAGGCGCGGCACCTGCGGTTGATCTGCTCGGTCTCGCCGTCCTGGCGGACGCACCGGGGAAGACTCCCAAACCCTTGCGTGACTTCGCCGCCATCGTCGGCGGGGGCGCACCCCGGCTCTGGACCCTGCCCTGGGTCGAAGCCTGGCGGCATGGAGACTCCGCCCCGCCGCCGGCCCGCGAATACCAACGCTTCATCACTGACTTGGCCGCCCTGGCTAGCAACACCACACCCGGCACCACGCACTGAAAGGTCTCACCATGAACTCCATCTCCGCAATTGCAGCGAGCTTCATCCCCAACCCCACCCCGGTTGTCCCGGCACAGGCGGGTGGCCTGCTCACGATCCTGAACTGGGCCTCCGGCATCGGACTGGTCCTTGGCGTCCTGGGAGTCATCATCGTGGGCATTGGCATGGTCATCCAGCTCCAGCGCGGCGAGGGAGCCCAAGCCATCGGCAAGCTCGGCTGGGTCCTGATGGGCTGCATCATCATCACCGGCGCCGCCGGCATCGTTCGCGCCTTCGTCTAAGCCAGCACCAACAACGGGAGGTTCACCATGAGCCAGTCAACAGAGAGCACCACCGAAAGCAATCCGTTCACCAAACCCGGTTTCATCATCGCTGCCGCGCTGGTGGTCGCGCTGATTGCAGCAGCCGTCGTCATCTTCCTGCTCCCCAAAGGACAGGACACCGCCCAGCCGGCACCGGCTCCGGCGAAATCCAGCAACTCGGCTACAGCCAGCCCCAGCGCTTCGGCCACAGCAGAAAAGAGTATCTGTGGCCTGCCTTCCTCCTCGGAGTCATCGCTGGGAGCGGCACCCAAGACGAAGTGGGAACTCGTCGGAACAATGGCCGCACCAACCGACCCGAAAATAGGCCCCGGAAAAACGGACGGTCAGGGCATCCGGTCGTGCTTCGCTCACACACCAACAGGGGCGCTGTACGCGGCCGTCAACCTTTGGGCGTTGGGCATCGACCCCTCCAAAGAACGAGCTATCGCAGAGCAGCTTGCAGCCAAAGGACCCGGCCGTGACGCAGGGATGAAGACGCCCGCGACTGCGGCGCCTGCCTCGGCCGTGAAGATCCAGATAGCGGGATTCAACGTCTCATACACGGCAAATCAGGCCGTTGTGGAACTGGCATTCAAGGCGGACACCGGAGCGCTTGCTTCGGTGCGGACGACTCTGCTTTGGCAGGACGGGGATTGGAAGGGCGTCGTTGCCGACAATGGCGCGCCTTTGGAGGAGCCTCGGCAAGTCCGTGACCTCTCGGGGTTCATCCCCTGGAGCGGGGCATGAGGCCTGCCTGGAACCCGGCAGGGGACTGGCTTTCAGCGCTTGCTGATGACGCCATGGGAAATATGGCGAAGGCCATCATGGAGGGCATGAGTCAGATGGTGACGACTCTGTCGACCTTTTGGGTGTCAATGCCCACGGTGAATCTGGCCAGCTCCGACGGTGCGACGCCGATTCCCATCGTCTCCATGGTGAACAGCGAATTGATGCTCTGGACTCTGACGCTGGCTGTCCTCGCGGTCATTCTCGGTGGCATCCGGATGATCTGGGAACAACGCGGGGCACCACTGAAGGATCTGCTCCGGTCGCTCATCACACTGGCTTTAGTCTCGGGGCTTGGTCTGGGGGTCATCTCCATTCTGGTGATCGCCGCGGATGCTTTCTCGGCAGCCATCATCGACCGATCCACGGACGGTAAGGGCTTTGCCGAGTCGATGAGCCTCCTGGTCGTGTCCGGCCAGACAGGGATCGGCGTGTTCATCCTCATCGTCCTGGGATTGATCGGTCTGATTGCCTCCCTCGTCCAGATCGTTCTGATGGTGGTCCGCAGCGGCATGTTGGTGATCCTGGCAGGCATCCTGCCCACCACCGCGGCCTTCACCAACACCGAGATGGGGAGGCAGTGGTTCCAGAAAGCAGTTGGCTGGACTATCGCGTTCATCCTCTACAAACCTGCGGCCGCCATCGTTTACTCGGTCGCATTCCTCCTCATGGGTAACAACAGTGGGAAGGATTCATTGATCACTTCCATCACGGGCTTCACGTTGATGATCGTCGCTCTGTTCGCTTTGCCGGCGCTGATGCGTTTCGTGACGCCAATGGTCGGAGCCGTCGCCTCCGGCGGGGGAGCGGGAGCAGGCGCCGCCGTCGGGGCCATGGCCACAGGCGCCGTGTCCATGGGCCGCAGCGGGAGCGGTAAGGGCAATGCCGCCCCGACACCGGCAAGTACACAAAGCAACCAGTCAGGCGCATCGCCGAAGGGCAGCAATGGAACGCCTGGCCCGAAGGGAAATGGCGGCCAGCCGACGCCCGGGGCCACCAGCGCCATGGCCGGCACAGCAGGCACTACCGGCGCCGGGGCAGGAGCTGCTGCCGGTGGCGGTGCCGCGGCAGGTGCGGCCAAGGCCGCCGGCCCGGCCGGCATGGCCGTCGCCGTAGGAGCACAAGCAGCGTCCAAGGTTTCTCAGGCCGCACAACAGACCGCGCAGGATTCAACCGGGGAGGGCCCCAGTGGCAGCAATTAATACCGAATACAAGGAACCGTCCTACGGCAACTGGCGCGTCCCGCGCTCTGCCGGGCTGGGCAACCTCGGAGCTATCGGCACCGGCATTGTCATGGCCGGGTTGCTCCTGGGCATCATCACCTTCGCCTTTCTTGGCCTGTTCCCGGGCCTTGCAGTCCTGGCCGTGGCCGGGGCCAGCGCTCTGCTGCTAACGGTCAAAGACAAGCACGGCCAGTCCGTTGTTGACCGTTTCGGAACACGGATGAGCTTCCGTCTCTCCAAGTCCTCCGGAACGAATCTCTACCGTTCCGGCCCCCTCGGTGTCACGGAGTGGGGCATGTACCAGCTGCCCGGACTTGCGGCGAAGTCCACCCTGTACGAATTCACCGACTCCTACAAGCGCCCGTTCGCACTGCTGCATGTGCCTTCCACCAGCCACTACACCGTGATCTTCTCCACCGAACCCGACGGTGCGTCCCTGGTGGACCCGGAACAGGTCGATGCGTGGGTGGCGAACTGGGGCGGCTGGCTCGCCGGCCTCGGAGATGAAGCGGGCCTGGACGCCGCCGCCGTAACGGTCGAAACCGCACCGGATTCCGGCTACCGGCTCCGCAACGAGGTCACCATGAACATCGACCCGAACGCCCCGGATTTTGCCAAGAACGTGCTCAACGAGGTCATCAACACGTATCCGGAAGGTTCGGCCACGGTCCGTGCCTGGGCATCCCTGTCCTTCAACGCCTCCCTGCGGGCCGGATCGAAGAAGCGCACACCCGAAGACGTGGCCCGGGACCTCGCGTCCCGGATCCCCGGGCTGTCGGCCCGGCTGCAGTCCACCGGCGCCGGGATCGCCCGGCCCATGTCCGCGCAGGAACTCTGCGAGGTCGTCCGGATCGCCTACGATCCGCCCGCTGCCCTGATCATTGACGAAGCTCACGCCGCCGGCTCCCCGGTGTCCCTGACCTGGGGCGAAGTTGGACCCTCCGCGACGCAGGCGAGCTGGGATGACTACCGGCACGACAGCGCGTTCTCAGTCTCATGGACCATGACAGGTGCCCCGCGCGGTTCGGTGAACTCCTCGGTCCTGTCCCGGCTGCTGGCCCCGCACGGGGACATTGACCGCAAGCGGATCTCGCTGCTGTACCGCCCGATGGATTCGGCCCGTGCCGCGGCCGTCGTGGAGCGGGACCAGAACAACGCCAACGTCCGCATCACCTCCGGAAACCGCCCGTCCGCCCGCGCCCTGGTCGATGCCCGCTCCGCCGTGCAGACCGCGCAGGAGGAAGCCCAGGGCGCCGGGCTGGTGAACTTCGGCATGGTCGTCACAGCCACCGTGACCGACAAGGAACGCCTCGCCGATGCCGTGGCCGCCGTGGAACAGACCTCCGGCACCGCCCGGGTGCTACTGCGCCGGGCCTACGGCACCCAGGACACCGCGTTCGCCGCGTCCCTGCCCCTCGGGCTGGTCCTTCCCAAACACAGCCTCCTGCCCTCCGAAATCAAGGACGCCCTGTAATGGCCCGCATGAAACTCTTCACCCGCCCTGCCAGGAAAGCTGCAGCACCGGTCAAAGCCGCACCGAAGAAGAAGGCCGAGAAGGAAACCCGCCAGCCCGGCCCATCTGCCCGGGGCTGGACCGGACGCGGCGGCGGCATGGCCCAGCTCGTCCCATCCGTGAAGGAATACCGGGGAACCACAGTCCAGGTCTGCGGGCTGTGGCCGTTTTCCTCCGGGGCATCCTCGCCCATGATCGGCGTCCCGCTCGGACGCCATGAGGAAACCCAGGCCACGGTCTGCTGCGACCCAATCAGCTGGTTCCAGCGCGCACGCCTGATTTCCAACCCTTCCGCGTTCATCCTGGGCAAGCCCGGGCTGGGAAAGTCCACCGTGGTACGCCGGATGTTCATCGGACTCTCCGCACAGGGCGTCCACCCGCTGATCCTGGGGGACCTCAAAGGCGAGCACGTCAAAGCGGTCCAGGCACTCGGCGGCCAGGTCATCAAGCTCGGCCGCGGCGTCGGCTACCTGAACATCCTCGATCCCGGCCAGGCCGTCGAAGCCGCGCAGCTGCTCGAAGACAGCAGCCACCATGAGGACGCCGCCCGGGTCCGCGCCGACGCGCACGGCCGGCGCCTGACCATGGTCGTCTCCCTGATCACCATCAGCCGAAACAACCCACCCACCGATCAGGAACAGACGATCCTGGACCGTGCCCTGCGGGTCCTCGATGACCGGTTCGACGGCGTCCCGGTCCTGAAAGACCTGCTCGACGTGATCATCTCCGCACCCGATGAGCTGCGCCAGGTTGCACTGGACCGCGGCGACATGAACGTCTACCTGCAGGAAACCCGCGCACTGGAAGCAACCCTGCTCGGGCTGACCGGAGGCGGGAAGCTCGGAGAAATCTTCTCCCGGCACACCACCAACCCCATGATGCGCGACCGCGCCGTCGTCTTCGATGTCTCCAGCATTGACGAGACCGAAACCGACCTCCAAGCTGCAATTCTGCTCGCGTGCTGGTCCTACGGATTCGGCACCGTCAACGTCGCCAACGCCCTCGCGGACGCCGGTCTGGAACCGCGCCGGAACTACTTCGTCGTCCTGGACGAGCTGTGGCGGGCGCTGCGCGCCGGTAAAGGCATGGTCGACCGGGTGGACGCCCTGACCCGTTTGAACCGCTCCGTGGGTGTCGGTCAGATCATGATTTCCCACACCATGTCCGACCTGCTGGCGCTCCCGGCGGAAGAAGACCGGATGAAAGCCCGCGGGTTCGTGGAACGCTCCGGCATGGTGATCTGCGGCGGCCTGCCGGCCTCAGAGATGCCGCTGCTGACCTCAGCCATTCCACTCTCCCGCCAGGAGCAGCAGAAGCTCATCTCCTGGCAGGACCCGCCCGCCTGGGACTCCCGCGGCCTCGACGTCGAACCTCCCGGACGCGGGAAGTTCCTGATCAAGGTCGGCGGCCGTCCCGGCATCCCCGTCCTGGTGGGCCTGACGTCCCTTGAACAGGGCCCGGATGGAGTCAACGACACCGAGGGGAAGTGGCGTGAAACCCCGGAAACCCTCCTCGAGCCAATGACCCCTGACGTACCCCTTGAAGGAGGCACGCTGTGAGCGCACCGAACCGTAAAGGAATGGGTCTCGGCGATGCCCTGCTGGTCTGGATGGCCATCGGCTTCATCGTCGTCTTCGGCGGCGGGACCTACGCGGCCGCCCACCTGGGATCCTGGATGGCCGGCATCGACTCACCCCCCAAACATCCGATTGATCTGGTCGCCGGGCTCATCAAGGGCCGGGTCCCCTGGCCCGTCCAGTCCACCGTCGCCGCCGCCCTCATGGCCGGCCTGGTCCTGATCCTAGCCATCGTCGTGCTCGTGGCCTGGAAGAAGGGTGCATCCAAGCGTGCCCGCGTCGATAAGGCCGCACAGTACCTGGGCCGCGGTAAATCCCTGGCCGCGTTCTCCGAGAAAGGCGCCAAGGCCACGGCCGAGCGGCTCGGCGTGACAGGCACCCCGGGCATCGTCGTCGGCAAGGTTGTCTCCACCGGCCAGACGTTCATTCAGTCCTGGGAAGACCTCAGCCTCGACATCTGGGGCCCCCGTACCGGTAAGTCGACCTCGCGGGTCATACCCGCGATCCTGGACGCACCCGGAGCTGTGGTCTCCACCTCGAACAAACGCGACGTCGTGGACGGCACCCGCGGCGTCCGCGAAGCCACCGGCCCTGTGTGGGTGTTCGATCCGCAGAAGATCGCCCAGGAGGAACCGGACTGGTGGTGGAACCCGCTCTCCTACGTCACCGACGAAGAGAAGGCCTACAAGCTCACCCAGCACTTCTCGGTCGGTTCACGGGTCCCTGGGTCCAAGCCGGATGCCTACTTCGACCCCAAAGCCGAAGACATCCTCTCCTCCTACTTCCTCGCAGCCGCGCTGGGAGAACTGCCCATCACACAGGTCTACCTGTGGGTGACGGAGCAGGTCAGCCAGGAACCCATCGAAATCCTCAAAGAGCATGGCTACGAGCTGCAGTACAAGGGCCTGGAGTCCACGCTAAAGCTTGCCGACAAGCAACGCGACGGTATCTTCGGCACCGCCGAGAAGATGATCCAGTGCCTCAAGTCCAGGAACACCCTGCGCTGGGTCACCCCGACAGGTGGCGCGACGGTAGCCACAGATGCCCGCCGGCAGTTCAACCCCCACGACTTCGCCTCCTCACAGCAGACGATCTACATCCTCTCCAAAGAAGGGGCCGGCTCCGCCGCCCCGCTCACCACAGCGCTGACGGTGGCGATCGCTGAGGCAATGGAGGAACGGGCCGAACGCAGCGGCGGCCGCCTGCCCAAACCCGCACTGTTCGCCCTCGATGAGCTGGCCAACGTCGTCCGCTGGGCAGCCCTGCCGGACCAGTTCAGCCACTACGGCTCCAAGGGCCTGATCGTCATGGGCATCCTGCAGTCCTGGTCCCAGGGCGTCGAACTCTGGGGAGAGGCGAACATGCGGAAAATCTGGTCAGCCGCGAACGTCAAGGTCTACGGCGGCGGCGTCGCCGAAGAAGGCTTCCTCCGCGCACTCTCGGACCTGATCGGAGACTACAGCTACACCAACATCTCCGTCACCTCCGGGAAGTCCGGCTCCAGCCGCTCCCGCCAGGAAGGCAAGGAACGCATCTTCGACGTCTCCAACCTCGCCGAACTCGACCGCGGCCGCGCCGTCGTCCTCGCCTCCGGCGCACCCGCCACACTGGTCCGGACCATGCCCTGGTACACCAGCCCGCACAAGGAAGCCGTAGAGGAGTCCATCAAGACCTACAGCCCCCGCCCCGAAGAACCGGCCGTGCTCTTTGCAGCGGAGCCTGCGGTCAATCCCTGGGTCACGACGTAGGAGGTCCTGAAATGGACAGCGCTATCGGCCGATTCAGCTCAAACGACACTGAGACGCCTGCGGACGCCCCCTCAGCAGAGCAAAAGACTGCTGAACTGGTCTACGGCTCTGCCGAAGAGTTCCTGCACGAGCAGCTGCTGCCGACGTACGTCCGTGACGTCGACGGCCGCGCCGCGAAATGGTGCATCGAGTGGTACTACCACCCCGAAGCAGTCACCCGCGTAGAAGCACTGTGGCGGGCCTGGGAACACCTCAGACTGGACGGAGCGACCGGCATCAGCGTCTGGTTCAAGGATCACGCAGACCACCACATGAACGTCCTCTTGGACCCACGCGGCCCGTTCTACAAATGCGACATGCAAAAGCACCGCGACCCCGAACACTTGGAACCGAAGAAAGCCCCGGAGGGCTGGTTTCCTGACGTGCGGACTCAGAGACCGTAAATGCTCGTCGCAGAGGGAGGGGCCCGCGTGCTCTGAGAATCGCGAGAGGCGCCCACTGAGGCTGGCACCCGACGCCGGCACATCCTGGGAACTTCAGTCCCTCGTTCGAACCCTTCAAAGATGAAAGGCACGTCACGCCTTACGCACGGCGAAGCGCTCCCTACCGGGGACCGCCGTGTCGGCTGGCCACCGATAGCGGGGGTTGCCTCAACCTCGATTCGCCGTCATTTGAAGTCTGCTCTGGCAGTTATCTGCACCCTTGAAGCCTGCTCGTTGTCAGAGGCGGCACCGTACGCTCACCAGTCAAGGCCGGGGTGGCGGAACTTCCCCTGACCCTCTGAGGATCAGCTCACAGGGGACAATGTAGGTCCGCGGTTCCTGCCGGTCTCCGCCGATTCGGGCCAGAATCCGTTCTGCGGCGACCCTGCCGATGCGCTCCGGGTGCTGGGCGACAACCGTCATGCCGGGGTCCAGCATGTCCGAGATGGTGAAGTCGCCGAAACCGACCAGGGCCACAGTCCTGTTCAGTCCCAGCTCCTTCAAAGCCCGCACGACACCGAAAGTGACCAGATTCTGTGCAGAGAAAATGGCAGTCGGCGGCTCATCGCCGGTCAGCAGTTCTCTGGCGGCTGTACGGGCGGATTCCTCGCCACGAAGTCCTTCCATGAAAGGAACGGTGTCGGTGGAAATACCTGCGCGGCCCAGCTCATCGATGAACCCGCGCCGCCACTCCCGGGCCGTCTGGATATCGGTGTGGCCACCCAGGTAGGCGAGCTTAGTATGTCCTTGGGAAATGAGGTGCGCGGCGGCCTTGGCCGCGCCTACGGCGTTGTCGCTTACCACTGCGTCGGCGTCGACACCGATTGGCTCCCTGTCGATGAAGACCATCGGAAAGTCCCTCGAATGTTCCGGCACCAGGCACCCCTGGCTCTTGGCGACCGGGGTCAGAACCAGCCCATCCACGCGCCTGCGGAGAAACGCAGCGACCAGCGCCTCTTCACGTGCAGCGTCATCATCAAGGCTTGCTGCAAAGACCGCTATGCCGTGGGTCGCGAGAACATCCCCCAGTGCCCGGTGTATCTGCCCATAAAACGGGTTGGCCACGCTGGGAAGCAGCAGTCCGATGGACAATGTCCGTCGGTCCACACGGCGCAGGCTCCGGGCGGCCATGTCCAGTTGATAGTCCAGCCGCTGCGCCGCCTCCAGCACGTTCCCGCGGGTGACTTCCGAAACACCCGGCTCATCATTGATGACCCGGGAGACGGTTTTGATGCCCACGCCAGCCAAAGCAGCCACATCTCGCATCGTCGGCCTGGTTATTCCCATCGCCTCGGAATACGCGCTGACGCTGTCGTCAACATTCCTACACCTCCGACTTCCGATCCCGGCAAACTCCAAATATCCCCCGGCAAGATCACTACGCTACGACTGCGCCGGATGTCGCCAAATCCGGCAGGTCCGCGAGCAGCTCCTCCGTTGTGGGCGGGGTGGCGCCCCGCCGGCGGACGGTGATGGCTGCGGCCTTGGTCGCCGTCAGGCCTATGGACTCCAGTACGGCCGGTGTGAGCCCGTCCGTCCCCCGTGCCAGCAAGCCGTATATCAGGGCCGCCATGTAGGCATCCCCGGCGCCGATCGTGTCCGCCACCTCGGATCTGATGGCGGGTAGATGCAGTTGGCTGGCCGGGGTCGCCAGCAACGAGCCCTCGGAGCCCCTGGTGACCACCGCTAGCCCTGTGCCGAGTCCGAGAAGCCGGGCAGCGGCGTCCTCAAGCTGCAGCTCTGGGTAAAGCCAGTGGGCGTCTTCATCGCTGAGCTTGACTACGTCGGTCAGTGGCACGAGCTCTTCAAAGATGGATCTGGCCTCAGCATGGCTGCCCAGAAGCGCGGGCCGGATGTTGGGATCGTAGGTGACCATGCATTCGCGGTGGGACTGTTCCAGCAATGCTTTGACGGCAGCTGCGCCCGGGGCAAGGAAGGTAGCGATCGAGCCTGTGTGGAGCACTTTGGGAAGGCATGGGGGGGCGATAGGCGGCAGCCCCCAGTGGATGTCGAAGTCATAGCTGGCGGAGCCGTCGGCGGCGACGGTGGCGGTGGCGGTGGCTGTACGGCTCTGGGACGTGGAGCCTGGGAGGAGCATGACGCCGGCGCTCTGAAGATGTGCCTCTACTGCCCGGCCACGTTCGTCATTGCCGATCGCCGTCAGAAGGGCGGTACTGACACCGAGGCGTCCGAGTCCGTAGGCGACGTTCGCCGGTGATCCGCCCGGGCGCTCAACGGTACCTTGGGCGGAAGTAACGATGTCGATCAGGGCTTCGCCGATGACGATGACGTCCGGGGTCTTGGCGGGCGCGTCGCTGGAATGGGTTCTAAGCATGGAGGGCCTTTCTGGAACCGTCCGCGGACCTGTTGCGGGCCCTCGGACGGAGGCTGAGCGGAGACGGGGTGGTTCCGTTGCGGGTCAGGGCGGGCGGTGCCCGTCGAACTAGGAGGGGCAATACTGCTTCTTGCGGCAACACCATAAGTAAATCTTATAAACCTTGACATATGCCTAGTGATATAAGTAATACTTGGCTCATGACTATCACTGACGGAACCAAACTGAAGACAGTGCGCGCTGGCTTCATTGGAGGAGGCTTCATGTCGGGGGTTCATAGCCGGGCCGTCCGCGCGGTCCTCGGCACGCCTGCAGCTGTATGCTCTTCATCCCCCGCCAGTGCGGAACGGGCCGCCGATGCATTGGGACTCGGCGCCGCCTATCATTCTCTCGACGCGATGCTCGCCGATGAATCCATCGATGTCGTTCACATCTGCACACCCAACACCACGCACGTCCGGTTCGCGGCAGCGGCGCTTGAGGCCGGCAAGCACGTCATTTGTGAAAAGCCGCTGGCTACTTCAGCGGAGGACGCTCTGTTCCTCACCGATCTTGCCGGCAGGTCCGGACTGGTAGCAGCCGTTCCTTTCGTTTACCGGTTCCATCCGATGATTCGAGAGGCGAGGGCGAGGGTCAGCACCGGGCAGCTGGGCACGGTACTGAACGTCCAAGGCGAATATCTCCAGGACTGGCTGCTGTCGAGCCAGGATGACAATTGGCGAGTAGATGAGGCCCTGGGAGGCCCATCCCGTGCCTTTGCTGATATTGGATCACACCTCTGCGACCTCATCGAGTTCGTCATGGACGACAGGATTATGCGGTTGTCAGCTTTGACGCGGACAGTTTTCGGAGAGCGGACGACACACAAAGCGATTCGCACCGAGGACCTAGCTGCCGTCCTTTTCGAAACGCGCGGAGGAGCGGTCGGCACGCTCATGGTAAGCCAGGTTGCTCCAGGGCGGAAGAACCGGCTATTTCTGTCAATATCAGGCACCGTCGAAAGCCTGGTTTTCGATCAGGAGCAACCGGAGACGCTCTGGATAGGCCGCCGTGACGGTTCTCGGACACTCGTCAGGGATCCTGATGCTCTCCATCCGTCGGCAGCGCGCCTTTCGACGCTGCCGGCAGGACATCCTGAGGGTTATCAAGACGCCTTCAATAGTTTTATGCGGGACGCGTACACCGCGATTGGGTCCGGCGCCGTACCCGAAGGTCTGCCCCTTTTCGCTGATGGCCTCCGCGCCGTCCACCTTTCCGAAGCGGTTCAGCGCTCAGCGCGGGACCGATCGTGGCAACAGATTCCGGCCTGACCCATCCCAGCCGGGGAACCGCAGCAACACTACAACATAAGAAGGTATCAATGAAGATCACCAACAACGGGCGTGGAACCAAGTTCCGTCTGGCCGCAGGTATGGCCGCCGCACTGAGTGCGACATTGCTAGCCAGCGCATGCTCATCGGCCCCTCCAGCACCCAATGCCAACGCAGCGAAACCCACCGAACTTCGCGTGCTCTATACAACCGACGAGGCCAACAGCGCCGCACTGGCGTCCATCGCGCCTCAGTTCAAGGAAAAATTCGGAGTCGATCTCAAGATCGATAACATGCCGTACGACGCGCTGCAGCAAAAAGTCTTCTCGGAATTCGCCGCAGGCAGCAGCTACTACGACATGGTCGTAGTAGACACACCATGGGCGCCCGGCGTAGTGCAGAACCTGGAACCACTCAGCTCCTACCTGCAGAATGAAGCCCTGAACAAGACCAGCCCGCAGTCCGCGCTCGGTGATTTCATTCCCAAGGTATTCAACGACACTGCCGTTTACAAGGCCGATTCACCGGCCCAGCGTCTCCCGGATTCCACCGCCAAGCCGGACACCGCGAATATCACCAAGGCCGGCTTCGATATTTACGGTCTGCCCATTCAGTCCAATGGAGCGGTCATGGCGTACCGTTCCGATCTATTCAACGATCCAACGCAGAAGTCAAACTTCAAGGCCAAGTACGGCCGCGACCTGACGGTTCCAGCCACTTGGGACGAGTACGCGCAGGTTGCCGAATTCTTTACGCAGCCTGATAAGAAGCTTTATGGCACCACAGTCATGGCTGGGGTCACCACGGCAACAGACGATTTCAAAACCCTGTTGGCTTCCTACGGCGGCAACGGGACGCTCGTCGACGAGAACATGAAGCCGACCTTCAACACTCCTGAGGGTGTCGCCGCACTAACTTACTACGCCAAGCTGGCGCAGAGCGGACATGTTCCCCCTGGCAGCAATTCGGCTGACTGGGTAACCATCGCCGATTCCTTCAGCAGCGGCCTGACGGCAATGACCATCAATTTCCACGACTTCAAGCTCGCAGACAACGTCAAGGGTGGCACCATCGGCTACGCCCCCACCCCGCACGGGGTTTCGACCGGGCCGCAGTTCGGCACCTGGATGCTGTCCATCAACAAGAATTCCAAGAACAAGGAATGGGCCTATCAGGCAATCAGCTGGCTGACCGCCGCTGAGCAGCAAACGTCCATGACCGCAAAGGCACTCCATCCCACCCGAGAGTCCGTCTACGCCGGCATCAAGAAGGACAACCCGCTGGCGGGCTACTACGACACGCTCGGAAAGTCCCTGGCGACGGGCGTGGGACGTGCACGTCTAACTAACTGGACCGAAGTCAGCCATGAGGTCGCCATAGCCGTCAATAACGCGGTCACGGGATCGGCATCGCCATCGGACGCTCTCAAAGCTGCTGAGACCAAGGTCCTGACGCTGCTGAAGGCCGCCGGGAACTAAGCGCTGCCCGGCACGGCACGCAGAGGAGAACCATCATTAAAACTACTGCCGTATTCGCAGACGAGAGTGCACCGGATGGCAGCCTGACCCGTACGCGACACAGCGGCGTCGCGTACGGGCCAAGCCCGTCCCCCGCCCCGAAGAAAAAATATGTGCCGTGGGCGTACATGGCCCCCGCCATGATCGTCCTGCTCATCATGACGATCGCGCCCACCATATTCATCTTTTATTCCGCCTTTAGAAACGACAAAATCTTGGGCGGCGCCGGAAAGTTCGTAGGGCTCGACAATTTCGTTGAAGCCCTGACCAACCCCTCCAATCAGCACGCGCTGCTGATCACGCTTGGATTCGTGGCTGCCGTTGTAGTTCTTGAAATGCTGCTGGGATTCGCCTTGGCCCTACCCCTCGCCGCACAAACACCAGGGAACAAAGTCGGCGCCGCGCTAATGCTGCTGCCCTTCGCCGTCACGCCAGCGGTGGCCGGGATGATCTTCAAGCAGTTGCTGAATCCAAACTATGGCTGGGTTGGGTACTACCTGGGCGTGCTGGGGTTTCCGAAAGGGGTTGATCTGCTCGGCGATCCGACCTCGGCCTGGATTGTGCTCGTAATCCTTGACTTATGGCAATGGACTCCATTCGTCACCCTTATTCTGATGGCAGGGCTGCAGTCCCTTCCGGGGGAACCACGCGAAGCAGCCATGGTGGACGGGGCCAGTCCTTGGCAGATGTTCCGACACATCACCCTGCCAGCCATGGTGCCCTTCATCGCCATCGCCGCAGTGCTGCGCACCATCCAAGCCTTTAAGACCTTCGACTCCTTCAAAATTCTCACTGGAGGCGGCCCAGGTGAATCCACTGAAATTATCAATCTCGGCATTTACCGAGTCGGCCTGCAGAGCTTCAACGTCGGCCTGGCCTGTGCACTGGGCGTGATCTTCCTGATCATTCTCTCCCTTCTCGTGCCGTTCATGTTGCGCGTCATAGGGCGCAGATCAGACCCGGAGGAAATATAGTGACAAAAGTTTCATCATCAAACCGCCGCGGAGTTCTAGCCCGTATCGTTGTCGGGCGGGCGTTCCTCTGGGCCTGGCTGCTCATCGGACTTGTGCCGCTAGTGTTCATGGTCTTCACGTCCATCAAGCCATCCGGAATCGCCAACCAGATACCTCCGGCCTGGATCTTCGAAGCCACGCTTGATAACTATGCCTCCGTCCTGTCGTCCGGCGGCGGCAAATCAGAAAGCTTTGGCCAGCTGCTGCTCAACAGTGCGATCGTCAGCCTCGGGGCAACGATCCTGGCCATTGCCGTCGGTGTTCCCGCAGCCTATGCCCTGACGATGAGAGACTTCAGGGCCCGCAAAGGGCTTTCGTCCTGGATTCTGTCCACCTACATGTTTCCCCCCATTGTGGCGGTGATTCCGATCTTCGTCTTCGCCGGAAGGCTGGGCCTGATCGACAGTTATGCAGTTCTGATCGTCCCCTACGCCGCGTTCAATCTCCCCATCGTGGTTTGGATCCTGCGGAGCTCCATCCTGCAGCTGCCCTACGAGATCCAGGAAGCCGCCATGGTCGACGGAGCCTCGACGTGGGAGGTGTTGCGGCGGATCATATGGCCGCTACTGGTCCCGTCAGTGGCAACGGCCGCGGTGCTGACCATCGTGCTGTCCTGGAACGAGTTCTTGTTTGCTCTCTCACTGACCCGCAGCGGCGCCAAGACCGCCCCCGTAGGCCTGCAGCAATTCACCGGCATGTATGGCACGGACTGGGGGAACATCACCGCAGCGGCGACCCTGATCGTCGCCCCTATTCTGGTGCTGATGATCGTCCTCAGGCGCCAAATGGTCGCCGGTTTGACCTTTGGCGCAGTCAAATAGCCCAACCGATACGGAGTAGACAGCATGAGAGCAGTATCCCTGCCAGGCAACAAGCAGGTCCTCGTTGTGGATAAGGAGCGTCCCACTCCCGGCCCCGACGAGGTCCTGGTAAAAACCATGGCATCGGCCATATGCCGCAGCGACCTTCACCTGTACGACGGCAACCCTGTCGTCGGCGGAGCAGACGTGGCCCTCGGCACAACCGTTCCAGGACACGAGGCGGCGGGCATCGTCGTAGAAATAGGGAGCGCAGTATCGAAGGTTGCTATCGGAGACCGGGTGGCGGCACACTTGGCCATCGGTTGCGGGCATTGCGAGTACTGCACCAAGGGCTACTCCATGCTTTGCCCCGAATGGAAATGCTTCGGCGTGGACATCGGCGGTGGTGACGCCGAATATTTTGTGATTCCTGCCCGCAACGCCCTTCCTCTGCCCGAGCATGTGAGCTTCAAAGCCGGAGCCGTCATGACGGACATGATCGGTAGCCAATACGCCGTGCAGAAGCGGCTCGGAGTAACAGGCAACCAGACAGTCGCGGTGATAGGACTCGGCCCGATGGGCTCCGCGGCAGTTCTCACGGCCAAAGCGTTCGGGGCCCGTGTAATCGCCGTGGACGTCCTCGAATCACGCCTCGAACAGGCTGCACGTCTGGGCGCGGATGAAACTGTAAACAGCATGGAAACAGACGCTGTTCAGGCCATCCGTCAGCTCACCGACGGGAGGGGCGCCGACATTAGCATCGATTGTTCGGGCAACCCGGGAGGGCAAAACACCGCCCTCGATGCCGCGGCGAAAATGGGGGCAGTGGCCTTCGTGGGCGAATCACGCAAAACCGAAGTTAACCCGAGTGATCAGATTATCCGCAAGCTGCTCACCGTGGTGGGTGGCTGGTACTTCCCAATCAGTGACTGGCAAGAAATCGTACGTTTTGTCGAGACGAAGAACATCGACGTCGAAGCGCTCATCAGCCACGAGTTCAACATCGAGGAGGCGGATGTTGCTTTCCTCGCCTTTGACCGCCGCGAAACGGAAAAGGCCGTCTTCGTCTGGTCCTAATTTCTTGCTTGTCAACCCTGCACTACCGAAAGGACTACCCCTTGCTTCGCTACGCTGCAGAAATCTTGCCGTACCATGACATCGCGTTCGAGGACGCAATCCGGGACTTGGCCGAAATCGGCTTTAAGGAGGTCAACCTCTGGTCATCGGTAAGTCCGTTGGCCCATCACATCAGCCCCGAGGACAATCCCCAAAAAATTCTGGCGATCCTGGACAAATACAAGATTCAGCCGTGCGGGCTGACCGTCTACGGCAACAACCAAGATCAAATCCTGGAGAGGATCCAGTTCGCCTCGGAACTCGGAATCGACACCGTGACGTTCGACTGTGAAGCCCACTATGAGGACTTTGTGGGATCGTTCCTTCCCCCCATCGTGGAAGCAGGCGCGAAGGCCGGCGTCCGCATTGCTGTGGAAAACCACTTGACGGTCCCCTTCTCAGCCGATTTCGAGGCAGGCGGGAACGAGGACCAGCGATGGGATGCGGGCGTGGATACCTTTGCCCAGATCAAGAGCCTCCTCCGCGATATTGATGACCCGTATCTCGGTATCTGCCTTGCCCCGCCGCACCTGTGGGTAATGGAGGAAACCATCAGCGAGATCATCGCTTTTCTCGCAGAACGCAAGAGGCTCTTCTATTACTACATCTGGGACATTGACCGTAACTACAAGAGGGGCGTGGATGGATTGAACTTCGGCCCCGGCGACAAGCAGCTCCCTCGACCCGATGGAACTCTTGACCACCGGTTTCTTCTTGCGGAACTGAGCCGGTCAGGCTACGACGGCGTTGCCAGCGTTAAGTGTCACGGGACTCATGGGTGGAGCCTCGAAAAGATCGGCAAGGAGGTGCGGGCGTCCGACGCGTACATCCGCGACACGCTGAAATCGCTAGCCCTCTGACACTCCTGGAGAGCGTCGCCTCAGCACCTGCCGGCCACGCGAAGCACCCGGCAGGTGCAGCGCCATTGACTTCTTCCATTCAACAACCTACGAGGATCTGATATGCCCCGCCCGTACACCCTCTTCACCGGCCAGTGGGCCGACCTGCCCTTCGAGGAAGTCGCCCGCCTTGCCTCCGGCTGGGGCTACGACGGCCTGGAAATCGCCGTCTCCGGGGACCACCTGGACGCCTGGCGCTGGGACGAACCCGGCTACGTCGAGGCCAAACTCGCCGTGCTGGAAAAGTACAACCTCAAGGTCTGGGCCATCTCCAACCACCTCAAGGGCCAGGCCGTCTGCGATGACCCGATCGACTTCCGCCACGAGGCCATCGTCGGGACCAGAGTCTGGGGCGACGGCGACCCCGAAGGCGTCCGCACCCGCGCCGCGGAGGAAATGAAGCACACCGCCCGGCTCGCCAAGGCCCTCGGCGTCGACACGGTCGTCGGGTTCACCGGCTCCTCCATCTGGCAGTACGTCGCGATGTTCCCGCCCGTCCCGAATAGGGTGATCGAGGCCGGCTACCGGGACTTCGCCGACCGCTGGAACCCGATCCTGGACGTCTTCGACGAATGCGGCGTCCGCTTCGCCCACGAGGTCCACCCCTCCGAGATCGCCTACGACTACTGGACCACCGTCCGGACCCTCGAGGCGATCGGCCACCGCGAAGCCTTCGGGCTGAACTGGGACCCGTCCCACTTCATGTGGCAGGGCATCGACCCGGTCTCCTTCATCTGGGACTTCAAAGACCGGATCTACCACGTGGACTGCAAGGACACCAAGCTCCGGCCCACCGGCCGGAACACCGTGATGGGCTCCCACATGCCCTGGGGCGACCCGCGCCGGGGCTGGGATTTCGTCTCCGCCGGCCGAGGCGACGTGCCCTGGGAATCGTCCTTCCGCGCCCTGACCGCGATCGGCTACGACGGCCCCATCAGCATCGAATGGGAAGACGCCGGCATGGACCGCCTGCACGGCGCCCCCGAAGCCCTCGCCGCCCTCAAAAAGTACGACTTCCCGGCGTCGAACACCTCCTTCGACGCCGCCTTCAGCAACCAGGTTTGACAAATGTCCCGGGAATTCTATCTTGCTGTGGCTATTTCCGGCACCCGGAAAGTGTGGGGCGGTTGGGGTGATTAGAGCTGCGCAGTACACAGACCCTGTCACCTACCATGGCGAAGGCGCCGTATGGTCCGACACGTGGGGAGGTCTGCGTTGCGTCGACATGTTGTGCGGCGATGTCCTCGACATCCCGGCAGCCGGCGACGTGGTTCGGCACCGGCTCGGGTCCATTGCCGCGATGATTCGTCCCTGTGGTGACGGACTGAGCATTGTTGCTATCGAGCGCCGCGTGGCACTTTGGAACGAGCGCCGTGGCACCATCGAGAACCTGACCGGTCCGCTGGTCGGAGAAGGCAGCCGCCTCAATGAAGGCACGTGCGCACCGGACGGTTCCCTGCTCATTGGTTCGCTGTCCTACGACCAACAACCCGGCGGCGGGAGCCTGTTCAAAGTCGGTGCCTCCGGTGAATCACACACTGTCCTCCCCAGCGTCAGCATCTCCAACGGAATAGGCTTCAGCCCTGGCGGCGACCGGGCTTACTACGTCGATAGTGCACTGGGAACGATCGACGCCTTCACCGTCACGGGGAGTGGGGATCTGAGTGAACGCAGAACGCTTGTGCACATTCCCGCCGAAGACGGAACCCCGGACGGGATCTGGGTAGATGAGGACGGTGGAGTCTGGGCTGCCATGTACGGTGGACATTCCGTGCGCCGGTACCTTCCCGACGGCCGCTTGGACGAAGTTGTACACGTCCCCGCCCGCCAAGTAACGTCCTGCACCTTCGGAGGACCCGACCTCAGCACCTTGTATATCACCACCTCACGAGAGAACCTCGCCGACGGTGAAGACCTGCTGGCCGGCAGCCTGTTCTCGGCTGACGTCGGCATCCGTGGCCTTCCGGTGACACCGTTCCATTTTGATCCAACCGCACACTCGCAGTCACTCCTCGAAAGGGACAACCGATGAACAGGGCGCCAGCCATCAAAATAGGAGTCGTCGGCCTGGGGGCCGTGGCCCAAAGCGTGCACCTGCCACTGATCAGACGCCGCCCCGAGCTGTTCACCCTCACGGCGATCATCGATATTTCCTCATCTCTGCTCAATGCCGTGGGGGATGTCTTCGGAGTTCCCCGGGAGGGACGATTCCAGTCCGTCGAGTCCCTATTGGACGAAAGCGGCGTCGATGCCATCCTGATCTGCTCCGGCGGCTCACACGAGCGCATCGTAACGGCTGCCCTCGAACGGGGAATCGCCGTGCTGTGCGAGAAGCCGCTCGCCTTCACCCACGCTGAGCTCCAATCGATACGCCCCCTGCTGTCGGGCGCACAGACGCCGCGCCTGATGGTGGGCTATATGAAGCAGTACGATCCGGCGGTGACCCGCCTGACGGAACTGCTAGAGGAAACTGATGACGTTAGGACCGTGGACGTCACGGTGCTCCACCCGACTGGTCAGTCCCAGCTAGATTTCGCTCACCTCATTCCAGCCGGTCCCGACATCGAACCAAGCGTAATTGAGGAATTCCGCGCGGAGGACCGCCGGCTCCAAGGGATCGCTCTCGGCGACGGCGACGACCAACTCTGGCGTGTGTACGCCGGCTGCCTGATGTCTAGCCTCTCCCATGACATGTCCGTTCTTCGACGTCTCTTTGGTTCCGTGCCCGACGTTGAATACGCGGACATCTGGCGGCAGCGTTCGGCCCGGCAGCAACGGGAAACCGGTCGGGACGCTGGAGGCCTCGGTAACTGGCCACCCTCAATTCGCGTCGCCGGCTCGCTGTCCGGCGAAACACGCTTTCTCATGAACTGGCACTATCTCCACGACTACCCGGCCTACCGGGAAACCGTCCACGCCGTGCACGGGGCCGGTAGCTTTGAGCTTGCTTTTCCATCGCCCTACCTCCTGCACACCCCAACGGTCCTCACCCGGTATGCGTCCAATGGCGCTGCGGAAGCCCGCACCGAGTTCCGCCGCATCGCGGAGGCCTTTGAACTTCAGCTCGAGGCTTTTGCCGAAATGATCACCGAGGGAAGGGAACCCCTTACCGGAGTCGACGGAGCGCAGCAGGACGTCCTCACCAGTCAGGCGATCATCGCCAGCTATGCGCTAAGAACAGGACACCCTGTGGGAGGGGAGATAGGCAGGGTTACTGGCACACCGCTGGCAGACCGCCCGGACCCTAAGTCTGAAATCCATGCCGGCGCGGGGACTACGACCAGGTGAACACACCGGCTATTTCTGAGATCTGCACCGCCAATAGCGGAGATTCTTCAAATCCTGGGCGCCCGGTCCCCGCTTCTGCGCGATAACGGCGGATGGCGGGGCCCACCCGGGCCCCGCCATCCGGCTGGAACTGTCATTGCAAGTCTTCGCGCCTCCTGGCTACCTCGCCGGGTAGCGAATTTGTTGGGTGTGGACCCGTGAGCAGGCTTCAGTGAGCACCGGCAACAGATTGGACCCCGCAGTGAACGCCTTGCCATCGATGGCCAAGGGCGCGCCGAACACCACGACGGGCGCGCCGAGTCCCGGGCAGCTGACGGCCTGGTCCAAGCTCAGACCGCCCACTGCCTGTACTGGAACGGTGGTTGCCGCGACGATCGCGGACAGGTCGGTCAGAGGCGTGAGGCCTAATTCGGGATGGGCGTTTCGGTGGTCAAACCCGATGTGGTGAACGACCATCCCGACCCCGAGCGACTCAAGCCGGATGCACTCGGCAACCCGGTCGGCTGCTCCTAAGTCATCGCCCATGACCAGCATTCCAAACGCTTCACCGGCTTCAATGACCCGCTCGATCGTTGCGTCGTGGGCTTGCCCCATGACTATCACGGCGTCCGCACCGGCGTCACCCATCATTTCCGCCTCGAGGTAACCGCCATCCATGGTCTTAAGGTCGACGATGATCGGATGTGCCGGAAACTCTTTGCGAAGGGCCCGGACAGCGTGCAGCCCCTCCGCAAGGATCAGTGGGGTGCCAACCTCTATCCAGTCGGCGCCTGCCTCGACAGCTATGGCCGCTGTCTCGAGGGCCTCTTTGTTGTTCGTCAGATCAAGGGAAATCTGGACGAGCGGACGCATCAGCCCCTCACGTGAGAGCCCCCGGATGGATGTTGATGTAGATATGGACGTCATGGTCTTCCTTCGGCTGTGGGACACGGTCGGGGCATCCATTGCGGTCCGCCGTATCTGTGACTGTCGCGTTTCGGCACCGGTCTGTGTGCCGTAGCAGAAAAACTTATAGAGTATTCTTATCAGATAGATCATACTTAGCATACTGATTGATTCGGATCCATCAACGAGAAGGAAGTCGACAATGCGAATCAGCGTTTTCCCCAAGGGGGAACTCGATGCCTTGGTCAAACACAAGAGCATGACGGTGTTCCAATGGATAGCCTTGGCCCGCACGTTGCCGGTCGAAGGCCTCGAGCTGTATTCACTGTTCTTCGAGGACGAAGACGACGGTTTCACCGCCAGCGTGGGTGATGCTCTTGCCGATGCAGGTTTTGCGATGCCTATGATGTGCGCATCTCCGGACTTCACCCACCCGGAGCGCGACGTGCGCGCCCGCGAGCATGACCGCCAGGTCGAGATCATGCACATCACCCGCCAACTCGGAGGCCCAGGCGCAAGTACGCGCGTACTGTCAGGTCAGCGGCATCCCAGTGTCGCGATAGAGCAGGGACTCGATTGGGCGACCGAAAACATCCAGTCGCTCATTCCGTTGGCAAAGGAACTCGATATCACCCTAGCCATCGAGAACCATTACAAAGACGGATTCTGGCAATACCCTGAATTCGCCCAAAAGGCGGACGTCTTTCTCGAACTGCTTTCCAGAATCGATGAACGCGCCCACTTCGGCGTGCAGTACGACCCCTCGAACGCCATCACTGCCGGAAGTGACTCGGCAGATTTCCTTGATCTGGTCCTGGACCGCGTCGTCACCATGCAGGCATCCGATCGCCGGCTCGCGCCCGGCGCCACACTGGATTCGCTGCGCAGCAGCGACGGAACCATCGGATACTCCCCGGATCTGCAGCACGGCGTGATCGGGCAGGGACTCAACGACTATCACCGCATCTTCAGCACGCTCAGCACGGCCGGTTACGACGGCTGGATCAGCATTGAGGACGGCGTCAACGGCATGGACGAGATGAGGGCCTCCGTGGAATACCTCCGGGAGGCACGGGATCTCTATTTTGGGGGGTCAACAGCATTGCGTGTCAAAGCCCACGAAGAAGCAAGAGCCTTAGCTGGCGCGACATCCCTGAACCAACCATCAATCGACACCGCGAGAAAGGCAAACGCATGAAAGCGATAGTCAAATACGGATACGGAGACGGCGACATTGAGGTTCGGGATGTGCCTCAGCCCCAGATGCTGCCGGGGCACGTGGTCATCGCCACTCGGGCGGTAGGCGTCTGCGGGTCAGACGTACATATGTGGCGCAACAATCAAAGCTGGGACATATCCATCCCCGTAGTCATGGGGCATGAGACGGCAGGAGTCATTACGGCGGTTGCCCCCGACGTAACTGGATGGAATGTCGGCGATCGGGTTGTGTGTGAAACTGCAGCTTCAATTTGCGGCCAATGCGCGCTCTGCCGTACCGGACGTTACAACCTATGCCCGTACCGTGAAGGATTCGGAAACCTGCGCGACGGAGCATTCGGGGAATATCTGCTGGCGGAGCCGCGTGTCCTTCACCGCATCCCCGACAGCGTCAGCTTCGAAGAAGCCGCTTTGACGGAACCCTTTGCCGTCGCTTTCAACGCTCTGGTGGAGCGGGCAACCGTCGATCCGGGAGATGTTGTCGTTATTCAAGGGTTCGGAGCCATTGGCGCCCTGGCACTTCAGATTGCTCAGCTTCGTGGCGCTGGTACAACCATCGTCCTTGGAACGAACAATGACGAGCTGCGCCTGCAGAAGGCGAAGCAGATGGGGGCGGACCACGTCCTAAACATCCAGCAAACTGATCCGGCTGCGCTGCTGACCACCATCGGAGACGGTCTTGGCGCCGATCTTGTCGTCGACGCGACAGGCGTCAGCATCGCGCTCAAACAAGGCCTGGAGCTCGTTCGCCCCTTCGGATCCATCGTGAAGATCGGTTGGGGACCTCAGCCGCTCGGATTTAACCTCGACCCCTTGGTGGCCAAAGCGGTAACTCTCTATGGCTCGTTTTCACACAGTTGGAACACCTGGGAAAAAGTGTTGGGACTCTTCGCCACCAAGAAGCTGGACCCGCAATCGGTGCTCGGAGGCGTCTACCCGCTAGAACAATGGGAAGAAGCTTTCGAAGCGATGGAATCCGGTAAGAACATTAAGTCCGTCATGGTGCCCTCCAGCTAAACCGACGTGCAGCGGGAGCTGTCAGGAGTCGGTGGCGTCGGAGACAGGAGGCCCGCATCATTAGTGGCGAAAGGAGTCGGTTGGAACGTCTGGAACAGAATGAAAGTGGACGGCGGTCGTACCAAGTCCGGCCTTGAGCCACTGGTCGTGGGTGAGGCCATCATGGACATCGCCCTCCTTGATGGCCTCAAACCTTCCGCTCGTCCCAGGGTCTCCGGCCAACGTAGCTCCCGGTCTCGCGCCTCAACAACACTACGCACCTCCTAATGTCGATCGGCCATAATCCCCACGGGAACGTGATTTCGGATCACCTAGGGCGAACGGCGTCGGGCTCGTGACCGGCGTTGATTCGGGCGTCGGACCATCCACCGCCATGCCTTGGTTCCGACCGGTCGGCGAGCTACGAATTTTGGATCAACTGGGCCATCCCACCGGAACATCCGATCCACCGCCAGACACAGTCCATCTTGGTTCCGCCTTCGCGTTTCCTGACCAAAGCACTCCGGATGTAACTGATGTTCTCGTATCGGCCGGTAATAAAGCGGTCGTCTGTCTCGATCCCAACATCCGCCCCTCGCACCTCAAGGACGCCCGACCGGGCATGTCAACGGTTCGAACAGATTGCCGCCTGCACGATGAAATCAATACGATCCTCGGGTTGGGCCCGTCGCTAGTGGCATTAAGCCGGGGTGCGAAGGCGCTTCTGGCCGCCCGGATGACGCAGGTCGGGATTCCAAGTGCGGATACGTATTGCGGCCATCATCGGCGCCGGGATGCATCATGAGAGGACTCATCCATCAGGTGGCACGGATCCTCGAAGCAGGCCACCCGCCCGCGGCGCTGCAGAGTGGACACACCTTCCCGACTGCTCAACTTGAGCGCAGGGGAAGACTGCGGCCCAACGCGCTGCGCTGGGGGTCTCCCGGAAGGGAGCCTCCGCCCCTGTGCGGCGACCTCAGCCGGGTATTCCCTCGGAGAAATGGGCCTTCGCCGTCCGTAGTCCTGGAGCAGTTTCTTACACCGGCACTCCTAGGTCACAGCTCTTGAGGAAAACGGCGCTGTTCCGACGTCAGAATGCCAGATATGATAAGTATGCAGGTTCGAGGGACCACAGTTGCTGGAAAGAAGGTCGTAGGCCATTGACTCAGGCAGGGCATGATCCGCGCGGGGAGTCTCAGCGCCGCCACAGAACGGGCACTGGTCTGTATGCCCAGGTCGTCGAGACCTTGGGACAGGAGATCGCAGATGGACGTATGGGGGTCGGCCAAATAGTTTACGCAGAGCAGCTCTCCGAACGCTTCGGCATATCCCGGTCCGTGGTACGCGAAAGTGTTCGCACCCTGAGCTCGATGGGCCTCTTGGAGTCCCGCCCTCAAGTTGGCACCAGAGTGCTGCCGATGTCCAATTGGGACATCCTCAATCCTCAAATCATAAAGTGGCGGGGACTCGGGCCCGGGGCGGCCGACCAGCAGCGTGAGCTCCTGGAACTTCGTCTTGGAGTCGAACCCATAGCGGCCCGCTTTGCAGCGACACGCATGAGCGACGAATCAGCGGCTGAGCTCCTCAAATCCGCCGTCGGCATGAGGGAAGCATTGCGGGCCAACGACAGCTTCGCTTTCTTCGATGCAGACGCTTCGTTTCACCGACTGCTTCTTGAAGGTGCAGAAAATCTGGTGATGGCCCAGTTTGCAGAGACAATTAGTGCAGTACTGCACGTCCGAAATTATCTCCCCAGCACCACGCTGGAAGTAGGGTCCGTGCAACTGCATTTTGAGTTGGCGCAGGCTCTTGTGGACAGGAACCCCTCTCTGGCCCAAGACCTCGCTACACAGATTGTGTCCCAGACACTCCAGGAGATCAACCAGAACGCGTAGCTATCCATGGGTTCCTGCGGCGCAAGCCAATCAGGGGGACTGCCCCCGTACGAGAAACTGATGAGCGACTTCACCTCGGAGGTTCTACATCCCCTGAGAACGGCTCCGACGTTCCAGTATTCCTCCGACTGCACCACCATGCCCAGACGCCGTCGGGATTCCATCATGCCTTAAAGGACAACACCCGCGTGACCTCCCGTACTACCGAGCGGGAGACGTTGTTCTGCGCCTCAATTTCGTCCAACCGCAGGATGGAGTGCGGCACCGGCGTCCCCTCGGCGATGGAGACCCCAGATGTTTGACCAGCACTGCGTGCAGGTCCACTCGCGCTTGGGGGATTCTGTTCGACACCGTCACCCTTCGACTCGTAGGACGTCGGCCTTTGCGTCTGGCGTGCTCGAGGTAAGCGGCTTCG
The DNA here is from genome assembly GCF_052113365.1 of Arthrobacter sp. YAF17. NCBI lineage: Bacteria > Bacillati > Actinomycetota > Actinomycetes > Micrococcales > Micrococcaceae > Arthrobacter > Arthrobacter sp. YAF17. Next base: position 74,157 of record NZ_JBFRDB010000015.1, read on the forward strand.
AACAATTCGGCGGACTCCTCGACTCCATGATCTGCGCCCCTGTGAGAACGGGGAGTTGGATGCCTTTGGCCGCCAACTTTTGGGCGGGTTGCCGACCTTACCGGCAACCCCTTCTGGCCCGCAGCTTGTCATAATCACGGTTATCGGTGATTCTGGGTGTGATTTCGGATGTGTTTGGACCCTTGATTCAGTGAGCCTTTTCGTGGGACTATGAACTATGACTGCAGTAACAGGCGCCCGCGGCGGGCTGAAGGCACACCAGGATTCCATCCGGCTGGCCGACGACGTGCTGGTCCGGGATCTGAGGGACCTCCTGGGAGCGAAACTGGTCGCGTACATCGGTTCCGTGAAGGAAACCAGGGCCGTCCGGCAGTGGGCCGACGGGGAACGGAAACCCTCCACCGACGTGATGCACCGGCTCCGCACCGCCTACCACGTGGCCGCCCTGCTCGCGGAGCGTGATTCCCGGGCCGTGGTGCAGGCCTGGTTCCAGGGCATGAACCCGCAGCTGGACGACGTCGCGCCGGCGCGTCTGCTCCGCGAAGGCCAGCTGGACGACGCCGGCCCGCAGGTGCTGGCCGCCGCCCGCGCGTTCGCGGCCGCAGGCTAATCGGTGGTTTCTGCGCAACTGACCGCGGCCGAGGCCGCCGGTAAGGTCTGGCGTGTCGGCTTCCGCCCGGAACCGTGGGCATGGAGCGGCTGGGAATGGGCCACCGACGGGCGGTTCCCGGGACGGTGGGACGACCTCCACGGCAACTTCCGCACCATCTACGCCGGCTCTTCCCTCCTGGCGTGCCTGCTGGAGGTTCTGGCGCATTTCCGCAAGGATGCCCGGCTGAGCATGGAGCTGGACGAGATCGTTGAGGACGACGAGGATAAGGTCCTACACCCCACCATCACCCCGGGGCAGGTCCCCAGGGAGTGGCTCGAGGTGCGCGCTGCCGCGTCCGCAGAGCTGTCCGGGCAGTACTGTGCCGTGACCGCTTCGGGCAGCGTCGCGGCCCTGTACCCGCACTTCATCGGCCTGGCCCTGAGCCTGGGTCTGGCTGACTTTGACGCCGCGGCCCTGAAGGACGCCCGGCCCCGGCGCCTGACCCAGGCTGTCGCGGCGTGGCTCTACGAGATGACAGACTTCGAAGGCGTCACTTTTGCCTCCCGTCACGGTGACGATCTCCAGCTCTGGGCCATCTTCGAACGCCCCGGTGATCCACCGGTCACGCCGAACATCCATGATGTAACCGGCGAAGAATCACTGCAGCACGACAGCCCGGAAATCATCAACGCTTTCCGTCTCCTCGGGCTGCAATGGGAGAACGACTAAGTCGCCTTTCTCAATGGGGCCCCTTCCGCCCCGCTGCCAACAGGCAGTCTCCCTCTTCCGTGGGCACGGGGTTTCAACGGTGAGTGCGTTGTCCACAACCGCTGTAGCGTGGCTTCATGCAGATCAAGCTCGATAGAACAACATGGACCCGCGGGTCGGCCCTCCCAGACGGCGAAGGCGGATTCGGCAAGGTGTACTTCGCCTCGAACTCGGAGACAAAAGATGCTGTCGCGAAGTTTGTGAAAAAGGACCCGGGAGCTACCCGAGAAATGCTCATTGGGGAGTCGCTGGGGGCGGCGACGCACAACAACGTTGTTCCCGTCCTGGACTTTGGCGAGCACGATGACTGCTGGGTACTTGTTATGCCACGCGCTGAGATGTCGCTAGCCCAGCGCCTTGAGCAGGGCAATCACCTGGAACTCGGGGAATGCGTCCAAATCTTAACGGACGTGGCTCAGGCTTTGGCCAGCATTGAGAACGAAGTCATCCACAGGGACTTGAAGCCGGCAAACGTGCTGCTGCTGGACGGCAAATGGTGTCTCGCTGACTTTGGCATTGCCCGATATGCGGATGCAAAGACCGCTGCCGACACACGCAAATTTTCCGTGAGCGAACCATATGCAGCTCCTGAACAATGGCTGTTGGAGCGAGCCGGCTCAGCTGCAGACGTTTATGCCTTTGGAGTCATGGCCTATGAAGTGGTGGCAGGTCATCGGCCGTTCCCTGGGCCTATGCAAGGCGACTACCGGAACCAGCATCTAACGGTCACTCCCACACCGATAACCGGAGGGACTACCCGTCTGCGAAACATCATCATGGAGTGCCTCAACAAAGCACCGGAAGCGCGGCCGAGACCGGCAAACATCCTGTTGCGACTTGAGAAGGCGAGGCTTGAACCCAACCTCGCTGGCACACGCAGGCTGGCCAAATTCGACACTGAAGTGCTGAGCCGGCAGGCGCAGGCTCATGCAGAGCGGCGGGTCATGGACGACTTGGCTACAAAGAGAACCCGTCTCTTCGAATCATCAGTGGCAATGTTCGAATCAATCTCTCAGCCGTTGTACGAAGAAATTGCGGACAACGCGACGTCTGCCACCTTCCAAAACCCCCCGAACATGATCTTCTCTGCCAACCTCGGAGGAGCCAAACTTGGGCTCAGCCGACCTGTGCCAGAACCGGACTGGGACGGCCCGTTCGACGTCATCAGCAGTGCCGTAGTCAGTGTTAACCGTGATCGCCACAGTATCCGCGGCTGGATAGGCCGTAGCCACTCTTTGTGGTTCTGTGATGCACACAAAGCAGGAGACTACGGATGGTACGAAATGGCCTTCATGAGCACACGGCCGGGCCATGTGCACGAGGACCTTTCACCCTTCTCACGTAAGCCCGGTGAGGCGGGCCCATACTTTTCCGGGGTCTACGGGGTCGGCCAGGTTGCGTGGCCAGTCACAGAAATCGACAGGGACGATACCAGCGAGTTCATGGACAGATGGGTGGGCTGGTTCGCAGATGCGGCAGAGAAGACCCTAGACGCGCCGACCATGATGCCTGAGCGCGTTGCTCACGGAACGTGGCGAACGAAATAACGCGAATACCCGCCAGCAATACCGGCGTCTAATGCCGCGAAAAGGAGGGGTTTGCAAATAAGCAGGCCCCTCCTCCTTGCGCGACCAATTTAACGCGCAAGCCCGTTCTTACCGCGCTCGGCGCCGACGGCTGCCCCTGTGTGGGACTTCCTGGCCTTGGCTGCGCCCTTACCCATGATGACGGCGGCGCTGGGGTGGGTGCCCTCGCTGCGGGCTGCGGCAAGGCGGCCGCGTATCTGGGTTTCATTCGCGCCGGTGTTTGCCAGGGACTCAGCGAACTTCTCGTGGTGTTCGGCCGAGCCGTAGCCGGCGGACGACGTGTTCTCCGTTGTGAGTCCTTGGTCTGTGAGTCGACTGCTGTTGTTGCCGGTGACGCGGTCTTCTATCTCGCGGCCGAGTCCTCCCATACGGGCGAAGAGTTCCTTTTCGGCTCGTTCGTACCGCTGTCCGACAGGCGTCCGCCCGGAGCCTTTAAACCCGCCCTCTGCCAGGAGTTTGGCTTCGTGCATCTCCTTGGCGGCTTTGACGAACCCGGGGTCCTCGAAGTGGGAGTCGGCGGCGCCGTTGACGTTCGCGGTGGTCTCTTTCCGAAGCTGGTCGATGTCGGGGCCATTGATGCCGTCCTTGCCGATGAGGAACAGGCGTTCCTGCACGGTTGCGTCGGCTGCTTCCAGTGCCGCGGGGGTCTTCGCGCTGTGTGCGGTCTGCAGTGCCTGGGCCAGTTCGGGGTTGGCCAGATACTCGGTGGGTACCTGGAGGCGTTCCATTTCCGGGGTCAGTGTCGCGGCCTGTGCGCGGAGTTCTTCGGCGCGGGCCGCGGCGAGCAGCTGCATGGCCTTCTCGTGTTCGACGGCGGCTTTGCGGGTCTCTTCCTGGCTGCGTGCCAGCTCGTCCTGTCTGGCCTTCCCTGTGGTGATGCTCTGAATACCTGATTCCAGGTAGGCGGTGTCTGTGCCGACGTCGTGGGTGTCGATGCCATAGCGGGTGAGTACTTCCAGTCGGATCTTTTCCGAGGCGGCGAGTGCGGTTGGGTCGTGGTTCTTCCAGCCTTCCGCGACGGCGTGTGCCGTAGCGATGTCATGGGGCTGGGCTTTGTCCCACCACTGGTCTTTATCCACGGGTGCCAGGGCTGCATGGGCGGCGCTGCGTTCTGCGGCGAGCCGTGCCTGTGCTTCGTGCGCCACCTGAGCATCCTGGTGTTCCTGCTGCCGCTGGGATTCCTGCCGGCCGCGTGCCAGTGTCTCGGCAATGCGTGAGGCGATCATCAGCGATTGCCGCAGACCGCCGTCCAAGACGTCATCCATTCCATCTGATTCACTCATGCTGTTCCCCTTGCAGTTGGTGGTGGTCTCTATCGGTCGAGGCCAGACCCGGAGTCGCGTCGGCTGGGCTGGGAGGTCTTGGTCGGCGCCGCCGGTGTTGGCGTGGTTGGCACCGCTGATCCGGGACGGATGGGGACCATGCCGCGCCGGGCGATGTCGATCGCCCTCGGCGCCACTGCTGCGTCGGGGGCCGGCTGCTGCCCGGCACCGACCAAAACCGGTTTGGGCATGGTGCCGGTGAACGGGGCGAGCCGTTCCTCGACCACCGACCGAATGCGCTGGGCCTCACGGGTTCGCCCGGACTGGGCGTGCATCTCATACACGGCAAAGGCGGTGTTGATCAGCTGCACCATGAGTGCCGTTTGGGCGGCAGTCTTGTCCTTGCTCGACGCGGCCATGAACAACATGGCCGTACCGGCAATGGATGGCAGCGCGACAGGTTTGCTGTGCTGCCGTGGTGCTCGCAACTGGGCCGTGCGGGACAGTTCAGCAGCGGTGGCCGCTAACGGCCCCGGGGTCGGTTCAAGCCGGTACGACCATGCAGCGAACGCCCCGGAGACGTCCCGTGCAGCCTTCGCCCAGGTCGCGTGATCATCACGCGGAATGGTGCGCAGCTGATCAGCCAGGGCGGCCGCGTTGCGGGTGTATTCCACCCACGCCTCCGGTGGCGGCGTTGCGTTCTCGGGGCCGGTCCTGGAGACCGTGCGCCTGTTGTGTGCCGCAGCGTTCCATTCCGCAGCGGCCTCCGTTGCCAGCTGCGGGGTGTCGGGCCATTCCTCACGGAGGGCGCCGAGCTTCAGATCAGAGGCGAGGGTCCCGCCGCCAAACCAGATCGGACGCTCCCCCTTGGTGGGGCGTTCGGCTACGGAGTACCCGACAACGACGTCGGTGGTGTGCTTCGCAAACCGCGGCCGCACCAGCAGGCCGGTGTCGCGTGCACGCCGGACGAACTCCGCCTCGGTCCCTGATGCGCTGGCGCTGGCCCGTACCTTCCGTGCCAGTGATGACCGGTGCATCTCGCGGTCACCCCTGACGGCGGTCGCCTTCTCGGCACGGTCGTATCCACGGGCGGCGTGCACGGTGGAGAGCTGTTCCAGCCCGTACTTGACCTCAAGTTCACGGCAGGTTTCCTGCGCACGCTTGTAGTCACCGTGGGTGGAGACTTTGGTGCCGTCCTCGCGGACTAGAGAGACTGCCAGGTGAATGTGGTGGTTGCCGTTCTCGGACGTACCGTGGTTCACCGCAGCCCACCGGCACCGTGCCTTGCCGCTGGCCTCAGTGAAGCCCATCGAGTCCACGAAGTCGTTGGCGATATCGCCCCACTGCTGATCCGTTAGTGCGCTCTCTTCGGCGCGCAGACTCAGCGAACAGTGCCAGACACTGGCGTCCTTGTACCCGACGTGTACGCGTTCCTTCTTGGCCGCGTCCCACTGCATGTCTTTGATCTGAACCGAGACGCCAAACATCTTGCGCGGACGGTCCAGGTGCTTGGCAATCGCCAGGGCGTCGTCGCGGTCCAGCACGCCGTCGTCGTACCACGTCATGATCGCCGCATCCCCTGCCACCAGGTGCGGATCGGTGTGGGCGTTCTTCGTCTTGTTTGCATCGGTCGATGCCAGGTAAACCATGAGCCCGCCCATCCGCGAACCTCGGGTGATGTTCGGAATCATCCCTACATCAGCCCGTCAATGGCGTCGTCAATTCGCATGGCCACAGTGCGGATGTGCTTCAGCGCTTCACGGGCTTCAGCGGGGAACTCGCTGGTCGCATTGGCCTGCCGGGCAAGCTGGTTGATGTTATTCGAGGACCGGGCAAGCAGATTATGCAGGGACATCAGTTCCGCTGCAATGGCGCGGCGCTCCGTCGGTGATTCAGCGTACTCCGAGAGCGCTGTTGAAATCAGGAGGTTCGGGACGGTGACCTTCTCCCGCTCGGCTCTGGCGACAAGTGCGGCTTCTTCCTCCACGGTGACCCACACCTCGCGGCGCTTCTTCGTCCCCGCCGGCGAATTCTCACGGCGGCGCTTGGACAGGCGCGGACGGGACTCATTCTGCTCAGTCACGCACTCCCCATCCCTTGAAAGCCCAGCGCAGCGACCCCGAAAACCGGGGACCACACCAACGAGTGTGCCAAGCAAACCGCCGCAGGCGCGGGAGCGACACGCCATTTACACCCGTGTAAATGTATAGCTTGCTCCGGTCGGTCTTTATTCGAGGTTTTTACGCCTTTCGCACTTGGTCCCGGAAAACCTCGAATCGAGTGTCGGCCCTGCCCGGTAGGGTTTGGGTATGGATATCAACGACATTGCCGCTAAGGCCGCCGCGAAGATCGACGCCGCCAGGGACACGAAAGTGAACGCCGTGAAGAGGGCCGCTGCCAGTGGCGTTGAGGTCCAGGAGGCTGCCCAGCTGCTTGCCGCAGCAGAGCAAAAGTACGCTAAGGACTATCAGGCAGCGTTGCGCGCAGATTGGACCGATTCGGACCTGCGGGGTTTCGGTCTGGACGTTCCGGCCAAGAAGGCCGGCGGGCGTCCGCGTGGCCGGAAAGCCACGCAGGAGTCCGTTCCAGTTGCCGGCGGATCTGAGTAGTAGCCCCTCGCCTCCATGGGCACGGCAAAAGCCCAATCGCTCCGCTGCTTTTCCCGCACACATGGGGACGACGGGACCCAGCTGACCGGCTGTACACAACCGCCAGGGAACCTCTGACTCTCACCTCACCAGCTGGACCGGCGGCCATGCACAGCCTGGAAACTGACCGGTCGCGAACAGCAACGTTTCCCGTGGTCCAAGACTTGCCGCTTCCGACGTCGGTGCGGCGCTCTGGTTGGATCTTTTCAGCCATTGAGCAGATGCAGCTCCGGTGGGCTTGTACGACGAAGACCGGCACCTTTTCGAGGTACCGGCCTTCGTCGTATCCGTATTCTTTTAGTCTTCCGTGGTGACGTCGTCATCCTTGATCTGACCGGCCGCGATGCGCTCTGCGGTCTTCTCGAACGCTGCCTCGATATACGCCGCGAGGTCACTTTCCCGCACCCTCCACACACCCCGTCCACCGAACTGCCCGGCGGGCAGCTCGCCGCTGCGAACGAGCGAATAGACCAGTGCACTTTTAACGTTCAGGACCTCCTGAACTTGTTCCAGGGTCAGCATCCTGGGGAACCC